>JASFIG010000085.1:0-14062 GCA_050122795.1 Desulfobacterales bacterium | reverse complement strand
CGCGATCAACAAAACTGCCGCTTTGTCCATAGCCGCTGATCGAGCAGTAAACAATTTTGGGATTTGCCTTGCGAACACTTTCATAGTCGACGCCCAGACGTTGGACGACACCCGGTCTAAAGCCTTCCAGCATCACGTCCGCCTTTTCGATCAACTGGAAAAAGATTTTTTTGCCTTCATCAGTTTTGAGGTTGAGCGTCATGTGTTCCTTGTTGCGATTAACCGTATTGAAAAATAGACCATCGGCCATGAATTTGCGGCTTTCAATCGAGATCACCCGGGCACCATGATCTGCCAGGATCATGGAGCAATAGGGTCCCGGCAAGAGGCGGGACAGGTCAATCACGGTTATTCCGTCTAAGGCACCTGGCTTGAACATACGTTCTCCTTTAGTTATTTTGTAATCGATATTCGATTGAATCTTTAAAAAAAGAATATCGAATAAGGCATCTCAGTTCCCAGATCAGTTACCCTTCCCCTGGTGGGAGGGGTCAGGGGAGGGGGTTATCAATTTATCTCTAATCGCCTCCAAAATGCCATCCATATTTTCAAAAACCTCATTGTTCCAAAACCTGATTACCTCAAAGCCTCCGTCGTCGAGCCAGGCATCTCTTTTTTTATCTTTCTCCTTCAAAATCGCATGCTGGCCTCCATCTATTTCAATCACTATTTTCTTTTCAAAATTTACAAAATCTACAATATACGGGCCTACAGGTTGTTGCCGTCGGAATTTATAACCCTCCAATTGTCGATTTCTCAGTTTTTGCCACAATAAATTTTCAGCTCTGGTGGCATTCTTTCTCAATTTTCTGGCTGCAGCGGTAGTTTTGTTGGACATGGTCACCCCCACCTTGCCTCCCCCATCAAGAGGGAGGAATGTGTGGTGGCAAGGCTTGCTTATGAATGCTTTTGAACAATTAGATCTTGATAGGAAACAACCGTAAACGAATAATAAATTCTGCGCGTTAGCGCAGAATTTATTTGCCTTTAAACACCGGCTCTCTTTTCTCCATGAAAGCTGCCACTGCTTCCATCAAATCCTCGGAAGGCAGCGCGGCCGCATTTTTTTGGGCCACATATTGCAGACCGGCCTCAATGCCGTTGTCACGGCTGTAGTTTATGACCTCCTTGGTTCCCTGAACGGTCAACGGCGGGCAGGCGGTAATCTGCGCGGCCAGCTGTTTCGCTTCTTCGTATAGCGCCGGTCGGTCATCGCAAATGCGCGTCACCAGCCCGATTTGAAGCGCTTCCCGGGCGCCAAAATCCCGTCCGGTAAATGCCAGTTCCCGAAACCAGCCCTGACCGATGATATGCGGCAAACGCTGCAGGGTTCCCACATCTGCAATAATGCCCAAGCGGGTTTCTCGAATGCTGAACACGGCATCAGCTGTCGCTAAACGGATGTCACAGGCGCAGATCATATCGACCCCCCCACCGATGCAATGGCTGTGGATGGCGGCGATAACCGGTTTGCGGCAGCGCTCGATTCTGGTAAAGGCACGTTGCAGGGCTAAGATATCCTCCCGCATGCGCTCGCGGCCATCCGCCGATCCCTGACCGAGCAGGGTGGCGGCCTCCTCAAGATCGGTGCCCGCCGAAAAGCTCTTGCCCTCGGCTTTCATAATCACCACCCAGACGTTGGGGTCGCTGTCAAATTCCTCGAATAGATCGCTGATTTCTTCGAAAAATGCGAGCCCCATGGTATTGCGCTTTTCGGGACGATTTAAGATCAGCCAGGCAACGTGGCCGTCGGTTTCGATTTTAAAACAGGATGTTTCTTTCATAATCATCCCCTCAAAAAATGCAGTTTTAGATCATTTGAAATAGTATGTTTTCTCACGCAAAGACGCCAGGGCGCAAAGATAAAAAAACCAAACCATTTTTCTCTTTGCGGTCTTTGCGCCTTGGCGTGAAAACTTTCCAACTTTTCGTTTGTGCTCAGGCGGCATAAAGTCTATTTCTGATTTCATCCGCCTGGTCCATGATGCTCTCAAAAAGTGTCTTGACGGGCACAATTTCCCTGGCGAAGCATATGCCCTGCCCGCATGCTAAAACCCCTTCAGACAGATCGCCTTCATCGTACATCTTCTTGGCGCGCTGGCCCGATACCACTTCCATGATCTTGGGGAAGTCCGCGCCGCAGGCTTCCAGGTCCGTGCAATTATCCGCAGCGGGATTGCGCCAGACCCGGTGGGTGGCATTCAATGACCGCATAATCAGGGTGGTGTCCAGCTCGCTGGCACCGAGCAGGGCATTTTTCAAATTATCGTGGATCGGGCATTCCTCCGTGACCAGCAACCGCGTGCCCATAATAGCGGCTTCTGCCCCCAGCGAAAGGACCGCCATCAAACTGCGGCCGTCTGAGACACCGCCCCCGCCAATGACCGGGATTCGGACCGCATCCACCACCACCGGCACCAGAACCAGGGTGCCGATATCCAGTTTGCCGGTAGCACCGCCGTTTTCATAGCCCACCACGGTGACGATATCTGCGCCCATTTCCTGCACTTTCAGGGCATAACGCACCCCGACGCATTTGTGAATCCAGGTCATGCCGGCCTGCTTGAACCGCCGGCAGAGCTCTTCCGGTGCGGAGTGACCGGAAGTCTCCACGATTTTGACGGCCTTTTCCTCCAATACCTCCATATAGATCTCATTGTCCATCTGTCGCATGGCCGGGAACAGGTTGATGTTGACCGCAAAGGGTTTGTCGGTCAATTCCTGGGTGCGATCAATCGCATCTGCAAACGCTTCCCGGGAATCGTACATGGCCGAAGCCAGAACGCCCACTCCACCGGCATTGGAGATGGCGGCTACAAAATCAGCATCACTGATCCACATCATGGTACCACCGATAATCGGATACTGGATTCCCAGCATTTGGGTGATCTTTGTTTCCATCATTCGGGTCTCCTTCGGTCTTTTTGGTAAAAAGTACTGTATTATAATTTATTTTCACCACAAAGGCACAAAGTTCACAAAGATTTTGAAATTCTATTTTTAGGTATCATTCTTTGTGTTCTTCGTGCCTTTGTGGTTATATTTTTTGATCGAATTAAAGTCAAACCTCTTTTCAAATACAAAAAAACCTGATTGACGCCGGTATGGCCTTAGCGTATGGTGCCTGCACGATAGATTTGATATCGCATCCATTATCTTTCAATCGCTTCCGGCAGGTGAATTATATCAATTGGAATCAAACAAGTCTCAAACACGGATATCTGAGACGGACACCCTCTGGGGAGTGCTCTTTGCGGTCGCGGCATTTTTAATCTGGGGAATCAGCCCGATCTACTGGAAAGCACTGCGCCCGGTCCCGGCTTTCGAGATCATTTTACATCGGATCGTCTGGTCGTTTTTTTTGCTGGTGCCGCTGATAATACACATGCGGCGCTGGCAGGAATTTATTGGGGTTTTCAGGAATCTGCGCACATTGCTGATCCTATTGTTTACCGCTGTCATCGTGGGTGGAAACTGGCTGTTGTATATCTGGGCGGTGAACACCGATCGCCTGTTACAGGCCAGCCTGGGGTATTACATTAATCCTCTGGTCAATGTGGTGCTGGGAATGGTTTTTTTGAAAGAAAGATTGCGTCCACCGCAGATTCTGGCAGTGGTTATGGCCACTGTCGGTGTTTTATACCTTACCCTTTACTATGGTGAATTTCCCTGGATCGCCCTGACGCTGGCGCTTTCGTTCGGGCTTTACGGCCTGATCCGCAAGATTGCCCCGGTCGGTGCTCTGGTGGGCCTGACGGTGGAAACGTTACTGCTTTCGATTCCGGCCCTCATTTGTCTGTTTTACCTGGATCGCCTGGGGCAGGGATCCATTTTTCGCGTCAGTTTGAAGTTGGATCTGATGCTGATGGGCTGTTCGCTGGTCACGGCTTTGCCGTTGCTGTTTTTTACACTGGGTGCCCGGCGGTTGTATCTGTCAACCATGGGGCTGTTGCAGTACCTGGCCCCAAGCTGTATGTTTGTTCTGGCCGTATTTTTATTTCGCGAACCTTTCGCAAGCGCCCAGGTGGTGACCTTTATTCTTATCTGGACAGCTCTTGCTATTTACTCGACGGACTCCGTGCGCTATTATCGGCATAATGGATAATATTAACACCCGGTCTAAAAAATGCCGCTAGACGCGATTCGGTGAACTTATGGATATACACGCACGCATCGTTGAACTTTTAGAAAAAGAAGAAAACGTTTGTCTGGCGACGGTCCTGGAATCCAACCGATCTGATATCTGTCCCGGTCAAAAAGCGATTGTACGCCCCAACAAACCCATGGAAGGTTCGCTCGGCTCCTCTCAATCGGATGCCAGCGCGGTTCGCCTGGCGCAACAGGCACTCAAGAAAAATAAAAGTGTGGTCGTCGAAATTGAACCCGGCTGCAGCGTCTTTCTGAACGTCCTTTCCGTCGACGCGCAACTGGTTATCTGCGGGGCCGGTCATATCGCTCTGCCACTCGCCCAATTTTCACAAAAACTGGGTTTTCAGGTAACGGTTATTGACGATCGTCCTGATTTTGCCAGCCCGGCTCGTTTTCCGGGCTGCAACATCATTGCCGAGGACTTCACGGCTGCGCTGCGCGGCATGACATTTGGACCCGCCGCCTATGTCGTTGTCATTACCCGCGGCCACGAGCACGATGTGGACTGTTTGATCGAAATTATCGATAAAGAAACCGTTTATGTCGGCCTCATCGGGAGCCGCCGGCGGGTGCGGTTCGTTCTCGAAGCGCTGGCGCAAAAGGGTCTTCCACGGGAACGGCTGGACGACGTGTTTACGCCCATCGGCCTGCCCATCGGCGCCGAGTCGCCTGAAGAAATTGCTGTATCGATTGTTTCCGAGCTGGTGTGTGTTCGCAGAAAAGGCCCGGCTCAGGCACGTACCTTAAGAAAGGCAGTCGGGATTGAATGATGACGGATTTGGAAATCTTTAAAAAATTATCGGAACTCAAAGAGCAGAACATCGCCGTTTGTCTGGCCACGATCATCGAAACAACGGGCTCCACACCCAGAGAGGTGGGCGCCAAGATGATCATCTGTGTGGATGGCGCCACTTATGGAACGGTGGGTGGCGGGTGCGGTGAAAATCAGGTGCGCAGTGCGGCTTTGCGCAGCACCCTGGTCACCCGGAAACCGGAGATCATCGAGATCGACCTTACCGATGATTTAGGCACCCAGGGCGGTGATGTCTGCGGTGGCAGACTGCGGGTCTTTATCGAACCGCTTTAACGGTCAGGCCTTGGACCTGTCGCAGGTTGCGATACGACCGGCAGATGGGCGTTTAGAATTCGGCCTTCGGCGGCACATACAACAAACCGCCGAAGGCAGGACGTTGGCAGTGATGCGCGCTCTGGCTTGATATTATGCCTTGATCAGTGGGCTTGCAGCTGGCGCCTATCGGCCATATCGACCAGGACACGCTTTTTTGATTTGTCGATGCCCAACTGTCGTCTTTTTTTGTCAATGTGGCCGATCATCATGCGGGCCATCTCGTACGGATCTTTCGTAAAGCCCCATTTACCCATTCCCTGGTTTTCAAGATCCTCAAAGATATGCCGGTAAAACCGGGTGTCTTTGATAATCGGATAGGTCACACCAAATACGGTATAGACGCCCGATGCCACAAAATAATGACCGATGGCAAGCGCTTTTTCGCTGTACCACTCCGGGGCTGCCCCGGCCACAGGAAGGTCTGCAATGCTGTCGCCCAAACCACCGACCCGAACCATTTCAGCGCAGGCGATCAGGATGCGGCTGTTGTCCACGCAGGCACCGCAGCCCAGAACCGGCGGCATGCCAACCGTTTCACAGACCTCTTTGAGACCCGGGCCGGCCAGATGGGCCGCTTCAGGCGTGCACAAGCCGGCCTTGGTCAGGGAGATCTGTGAGCAACCGGTCTGAACGACGAGCACATCGTTTTTGATCAACTCCTTGACAAGCTCCACATGCACCCAATCCTGTTTGACCCGCGGGTTGACACACCCGACCACGCCGGCCACTCCCCGGATGCGGCCATTGACAATATTATCATTCAAGGGGGCGTAGGAGGCGCGGAACGTGCCGCCCAGCATATAATTGATGTATTCATGTGAAAAACCGTGGATGCCGACACTTTTGTGGTGCGGAATCTCAATTTTGACCGAGCGATTTTTAAAGCGGGCAATGGCCCACTCGACGATCGCATCGGTGCAGGCGTGCGGCTGGTGCTCATCGAATTCGATATGGTCAACGCCTTCGATGCGGCAGCTGGGGTTGGTGGTAAACAATTTAGTGCCATAGCATTCCGCTACTTTGGCAAGTCCCTGCTGGATGCACTGCACATCAACGGCAAAAGCATCCACCGCGCCCGTGACCATGACCGCTTCGGTTGACATGAAATTGCCGGCATGCGGCAGACCATGACGTGAGAGCATCTCCAATCCCGAACAACACATCCCTACCAGATTGATGCCTTTGGCGCCCGCTTCAGTGGCTGCGCTGACCAAAGTCGGATCGTTGACCGATTCAACCATAGCCTCCAGCAGATAAGGCTCGTGGCCATGGACGATAATATTTACCTGGTCTTCTTTTAAGCACCCCATGTCCACTTCGGTTGCCACCGGGCTCGGAGTGCCAAAGAGGATATCGGACAGTTCGGTCGCCACCATGGAGCCGCCCCAGCCGTCAACCAGCGCTGTGCGGCTGATCTGCCGGGTGAGGTTGGTATAATCCTGGTCCATTCCGGCATGTGTGCGCTGCATCAGCTCCATCACTTCCAGCATCGCGCCCCGGGGAACGATATCCAGCTTGCGCCAGGTCTCCAGGGTTTTGGGCGGCACCCGCCTGGCAAACGGAATTTCACCATCGACCTGACTGAAGACGCGCTCGAGTTCATCGCACAAATCAAGCGCAATCTGTTTGACCGCGCGACCCTCGGTCTGTATTCCGATGGATTGCGCGACCTCTTCGAGCTTGTGCTCATTTTTGATGGCATAGTCTTTGATCTGACCGTTGGCAACATTTCTGAAAAGGTTCAGCATCGATCGGCCGTGACTGGAGTGCGCTGCGGTGCCGCAGGCGACCATGCGGGCAAAATTGCGCGCCTGAATCGTATCAATGGTTGCGCCGCAAACGCCGACTTTGCCGTAAGGATCTTTGGAATTCAGGCGGCACGGACCCATGGCGCAGTGTTTGCAGCAGGCAGAATCAGCTCCGATCGGGCAGGGTTTCATCGCTGCCGCCCGGTCAAACGCGGTTTCAACGCCCTCTTTCTGAGACTTTTCGAGCATCCGGGCGGTCGATTCGCAAATCGTCCAATCTTTCACCTTGCTCGGCTGCATCGGGAAATTGGAATGATTATCTTTTTTCATGTTTGATCCTCCTGAGTTATTCGGTTTGTAGCGCGAAAATCAACAAACAGGCATGGTAGGTTGATTTTCAATTTTCTGTATATCTACCACAATGTGATATACATCGAAATTGACTTAAATCAAACTGCACGAACATGGATTATGGCGCTTGTCGAAAATTGATTCCGATTATCAGTCCATGCGAGCCTGCGACGAGGCGTTCGGCCCTGTCTTCGATGTGAGCTACTTTCGGCCTGAGCTCAAGTCGAAGGCAGGCCGAATATAGCCCGCGGCCGTTGGGCTCAGCCGGGTCGGCACCAGACGTCGAAGCCATCTGATCCGCGATCGCGGATCATCCTGAGTGCATCGAGGCAGCCCTCGACTTTGCTCGGGACGATGCTTTGCATTAGATTGCTTCGCTGTGCTCGCAATGACATGTTGCTTCGCTTCGTCCCGCCCGCCTCGCCTGAGCGGTTTCCGTCTTCGCTTAAAAGTGGATGCTATGGATCTATTCGGTGGATTGGGGGAAGTGACATTCGACAAAATGTCCATCATCGACATTGGATTGCGGGGCATTTTGCCTGCAGTGTTCGGTGGCCTGCGGACAGCGCGGGTGAAAGGTGCATCCCGACGGCGGATCGATCGGGTTCGGGTAGGCAATGCCCAGATGGGTTTCCGGCAGCCCCATCCTGGGTTCGGGCGTCAGAACAGATGTTAGCAGTGCCTGGGTGTAAGGATGGCGGGGGTTTTTAAAAAGCTTGTCTGTGGCGGCTTCTTCCACGATGCGGCCCAAATACATGACCGCCACCCGGGATGCCAGGTGTTCGACCACTGCCAGGTCGTGGCTGATAACAATATAGGTCAGGCCGAATTCGGTTCGCAGATCCATCAGTAAATTCAGGATCTGGGATTGCACCGATACATCAAGCGCTGAGGTCGGCTCATCGCAAATGACAACCTCCGGTTGCATGATCAGCGCACGGGCCACCGCCACGCGCTGGCGCTGACCACCGGAAAGCTGATTCGGGTAACTGTGTCTCAATCGCGGCGGCAAGCCCACGATGTCCATGATTTTTTCCACCTCGCGGTTCCAATGATGGGGTTCTCCCACCCGATGGACCCTGAGCGGCAGTGAAATTATGGAGCTGATGGACTTACGCGGATTAAGGGATGCATACGGGTCCTGAAACACCGGTTGGATGCGGCGGGCCAGCGACCTGCGGTCGATCCGGGTTATATCCTGCCCATCGAATCTTATCCGGCCGCCGGTGCGATCCTCCAGCCGCAAAATCAGTTTGGCGACCGTACTCTTGCCACAGCCGGACTCTCCCACGAGTCCCAATACAGCGCCCTTTTCCACTGTCAGATTGACGCCGTTGACGGCTTTAAGGGATCGTTTGCCTTTGAAAAGGCCGGCACTAACCGTGTAGGTTTTGCTCAAATTTTCAGATTGCAGCATGGCTTCACGCATGCGATGGACTCCGCTTTCGGTTTTGGGCACAAATTTCAGGATTCAATAAACACCGGTAAGCGCCAGCGCCCGAAGTTTTTTGCAGATCGACATCAGCGTGGGCGCAATCATCAAAGACGTAGGCACAGCGATTGCGAAACATGCAGCCGGTTAAATCGCCAACGGGCGTCGGGACCATACCGGGAATGGACCCCAGATGGTCGCCTCTTTGGGTTTTGCCCGGAATGGGAATGCACTCCAGCAGTCCCTGTGTGTACGGGTGCAGCGGGTTTTCGAATACCTCAACTGCCGCCCCGGTTTCCACGACCTGGCCGCAGTACATGACCTCCACCCGGCTGGCGATGCGAGCGACAACACCGAGATCATGAGTGATCATAATCATTCCCATATCGAACTCTTTTTGCAATAAGGCCAGCAGCGCCAGGATTTGAGCCTGGATGGTGACGTCCAGAGCCGTGGTGGGCTCGTCTGCGATAATCAATGCCGGAGCGCACATCAACCCCATGGCGATCATTACCCGCTGCCGCAGGCCGCCGGATAGCTGATGGGGATATTGCTTCAACCGGCTGGCGGCGGCGGTGATGCCGACTTTTTCCAGCAAGAATACCGCCCGGTCCCGGGCTTCACTGTGCGGAACGCTGCGGTGCCGCAAAAGCGCCTCGGTCAGCTGGTTACCGATCGTATAGCAGGGATTGAGGGAGGTCATGGGTTCCTGAAAAATCATGGCCATCTGGTTGCCGCGAATATCAGCCATTTGGCGTTCAGTGGTGGCGCTCAAATCCTGGCCGGCAAGGCGTAATTGATCTGTTTTGCGCCGGGCGCGTTTGGGCAATAGATCCATAATCGCCAGCGCCGTCAGCGACTTGCCACAGCCCGATTCACCTACCAGCGCAGTTGTATGGCCCTGCTCCACGGAGAAGCTAACGTCTCTGACCGCATGCAGCACTCCCGCTGTCAGCGGTATATCCACATTCAGATTCCTGACTTCGAGCAGCTTGCTCATGAGCGGGCCTCCGGTGCCGTGATGTCACGGATACCGTCTCCCATCAGATTGATCGACAGCACCAGCAAAGACAGTACTACACCCGGGATGGTAATAATCCACGGGCTAAACAGCATAAACTCCTTGCCTTCTGAGATCATCAACCCCCAGGAAGGCAGCGGGGGCTGCACCCCCATCCCCAGAAAGGAAAGCGCGGCTTCCAGCAGGATGGCGTGGGCAATTTCAAGAGTGGCGACCACAATCAAATTGTTGAGGATGTTGGGTATGATTTCGGTCAATAAAATGCGTGGCGTGGAGCAGCCGATGGCCTTGGCGGCACTCACATAGTCGATAGACCGCAGCTGCTGGGTTGAGGCGCGCATGACGACGGCAAACCGATCCCAGATCAGAAAACCAAGCACCCAGATGATGACATTTAAAGAACCGCCGATCAGCGCAACCACCGCCAGGGCGACCAGTACCACCGGCATCGATAATCGCGTGGTGATCAAAAAGCTGACCACCATGTCAACGCGACCGCCAAAATATCCGGCAGCCACACCCAGGGTTGTGCCGATCAGGCCGGAGATGATCATGGCAGAAATACCGATCAACAGGGAGATACGGGCACCGTACATCAGGCGGCTGAGGTAATCACGGCCCAGATTGTCGGTTCCCAGCGGGTGTTCCCAGGTGCCGTCCGGGTGCCAGATGGGGTTGATCATGCGACTCGCAAGGTCCTGGTGGTAGGGATCGTGAGGCGCCAATACCGGTGCCAGAACCGCCACCGCCAGAATCAGCAATAATACAGTCGCACCGATGATAAATCCCCGGTGGGCCAGCGTTCTTTGTTTGAGCAACTGGCTTGGCGTCGGAAAAGCAACCTCCTGAATTTGATGGATCGCCTGCTCACTCATGATTCAATTACTTAACGCGGATGCGCGGGTCTAAGAACGCATTTAAGAGATCTGAAAAAAAAGTCAACACCACGTAAAACATTGACACCAGCAGCACGATGGCCTGAACCATCGGCAAATCGGCCCGGGCGATGGACTCATAACCCAAAAATCCGACACCGTTAATGGCAAAAATCGTTTCGATCACCAGAGAGCCCCCCAGCATAAATCCGAATTGAACCGCCAGCAATGACACCACCGGAATAATGGCGTTGCGCAGGGCATGTTTGAACAGAACCGAACCGGCGCGCAAGCCTTTGGCGCGGGCCGTGCGGATGTAATCCGATGCGAGCACCTCCAGCATGCCGGAACGCGTCAGGCGCATGATAGCCGGCGTAGCGTAATAGCCCAGGGCAACGGCCGGCAAAATGAAATGCTTCCAGCTGGAGCTGCCGGAAATGGGCAGCATGCGCAGCATAACACCGAAAACAATAATCAGGATTAATCCGAAAAAAAACGAAGGCATGGCCTGACCGATGACCGATACGGTCAGGGCGATGCGATCGATCCAGGTATTGGGCCGGATGGCGGCCAGTACCCCCATGGGGACCGCCAGGCAGATGGCGAAGGCCAGAGCGCAGGCGCCCAGGGTCATGGTAACACCCAGGCGGCCGCCGATGATGTTCTGGACGGGCTGCTTGAAATAAGGCGATATGCCGAAATCGCCTTCAAAGGCTCTGCGGGCCCAATCGGCATACTGAACGACAATCGGACGGTCCAGACCGTACTTGACCCGCACAAACTCAATTTCCTCGGGGGTGGCGTCGACGCCGGCCAGCGCAATGGCCGGATCGCCTGAAAAGCGCAGCAGCATAAACGTCACGAACGAGACGGTGACGGCAACCAATACAGCCAGCAAAAAGCGCTTGAGGGTATAGATCAGCATAAGCCGCTCCCGGTCTTCTCTATGTCGGAGAAGGGGCGGGTCGCAATGCGCCCGCCCCGGTCCGATGATCTATTGCCACTTGGAAAGGAAAAATCGCGGTACCGCGTCCGGATAAGGCGTAAAATCCAGATTTTTTGCGTAGGCATAATTGGCCACCCAGGTAAACAGCGGCAGCCAGTAGGCCTGCTCGGCAATCCGTTGCAGGGCCTTGTTGTACACTTCTTTGCGATAGGCGGTGTCAATGGAGTTATCGCCGGCATTGAGCCAGTCGGTCACCTGCTGGTCACGGGCAAAGTCGTTGTACTCAAAGCGGAAATGCTGCCCGGTGATGTTGGAAATGTCATTGACGCCGTAAGACCCCCAGGTGTTCATGACAAGGGCCACCTGGTCGGCCTGGGTTTTATCGCGCAGAGCGGAGTATTTGAGCCATTTCATATTGGCCTTGATACCCACCTCCCGCAGATATCCGACCATGGCTTCGCCGTAGGGCCGGTCGCGATACCCGTAAAAATCAATTTCAAACCCGTCGGGATAACCGGCCTTGGCCAGCAGCTCTTTGGCTTTCGCAGGGTTGTAATCGTATTTGACCACACCGTCGGTGCAGCCAAACTGGGACGGATAACAGGCCGCATGCACCACGCGGGACTGCCCGCCCACCAGGTTTTTGGCAATAGCTTCGCGGTCGATCGCATGCGCGACGGCCTGCCGGACTTCCAGTTTCTTCATGGGCGTATCACCGGAGCGGCCGGAAACATCCATCTGCAAAAAGCCGATGCGCATGGTTTCAGCCCGGACGACCTTCAGGGTCGGCACTTTCTCCAGTTTTTCGGCCTGGTCTTTGGGAACCAGATAGATCCAATCGAGCCCGCCGGTCATCAATTCGGCCACCATGGTGGTAATTTCCGGAATGGTGCGCTGGATCAGTTTGTCGATAGCGGGCTGGCCTTTGGGGCTGTCTTTAAAGTAGTTTTCGTTTTTGACAAAGACGATGCGCTTGCCCTGCTCGATTTCGGCCACTTTGTATGGGCCGGTGCCGATGGGTTTGAGCCCGAAACCCTCCGGTCCGACCTTGGCATAATACTCATTGGGGTAGATCGGCAGATTGCCGGCCAGATATTCGAATGCGGCCGGAAAAGGCTGTTTGAGATTGATGCGAACAGCGTAGGGACCCAGCTTTTCGGCATTTTTAATCCAGCTGACATTGCGCTGCACGAGCACCTTGCTGTCCGGGTTGCTCACATAGTTCAGGGTGTATACAACATCATCGGCATCGAATTTTTCGCCGTTGTGAAAGGTGATGCCCTGACGCAGCTCAAATTCGATCGTGGTGTCATCGACCCATTTGAAAGATTTAGCCAGCAGCGGTTTGTATTCCCAGGTGACCGGGTCGCGATAAATCAAGTCGTCATAGACATGCCGGCTGACGATCATGCCCTCGCGGGCCGTATTGTAATAACGATCCAGACTCTCCAACTCTTTGGTCCAGGCGAAATTTAAGGTATTGTCCTTTTTGCCGGCAAAGGCGGGTGAAACGGCTGCCGTCAGAAACGCCAGTGAAATACAGACACAAATGAGTATTTTACACAGTTTTGCGGTCATAAAAGTCCTCCTTTCGGTATGTGATGTCTTGATACGATGCGGCAGGTCATTTGATCACCTCGCTCCGCAGGTCTCCCGCGGCTCCCCGGAGGTGTCAAATAGGAAAGGCGATGCTATTTGGCTATCATTTGTCGTCAGGCAGTGTCAACCGAAAATCTGCTGTTCGACTTGGGGATACGGTGATAGAAAGGGCATTGGGTGCGGCAATGGCGTAACCGGATCTGCCGTCAATGAATGTCAATACAGGTCCGGCCGGCGATTGGGTAGAAAATAGCGCATGCGGTGACCTCTGATCTCTTTGAGTTCTCCGGCTTTTAAATCTGCCACGATCAGATTTTCTTTACCGCCGGTATCTTTTTTGAGAATGTGTCCGGCCGGATCGAGCACGACCGCCAGGCCCGGAAAGCTGAGCTCATTTTGATTGTTTCCGGTCTGGTTGCAGGCAATCACATATAGGCCGTTGTCAAAGGCGCGTGCGGACAGATGGCGCATCCATGAATCAAATTTTTCAGCAGGAGTGCCCCGGGGAGAAGCGTGCGGCATAAAGATCGCATCTGCACCGTCGGTGGCCATGCGGGTGGAAAGCTCGGGGAAATGCGCGTCATAGCAAAGCTGGATTCCCAGTTTGAACCCATTGATGTCAAACAGCGGTATGGCATCTCCGGCCGTAAATATCTGGCTTTCCGGCGGGGCAATATGGACTTTTCGGTATGTGCCGGCCACGCCCTGCTTGGTGACGACCAGATGACTGGCGAATACTCGGCCGGTGAGGTCCGCTTCGGCCAGCCCGGCCAGGATAGCAATATCATACGCCTGCGCCATCTCTGAAACAG
>JASFIG010000084.1:0-14295 GCA_050122795.1 Desulfobacterales bacterium | reverse complement strand
AAGCTGATGCCAAGCTCCACACATGTGGGGAGTATGTCCTTCTCAATATCACGGCTAAATATCGAGTACTCGGTCTGAAGGGCGGCAATGGGATGAACAGCATGTGCCCGCTCAATCGTCTTGGCTGCAGCCTCTGACAAGCCAATAGCCCCGATCTTACCCTCTTGAACTAACTTCGCCATCTCACCCACTGTATCCTCGATCTGCGTAGCCGGATCAACACGGTGGAGATAATACAGGTCAATCTTGTCGGTACCCAGACGCTTAAGACTCTTATCACAAGAGTTCCGCACATTGGCCGGAGAGCCGTCCACCCCCACGAAGGCGCCCGTGGCCGGGTCCCGTTGGGGACCAAACTTGGTCGCCAGAACAATTTGGTCCCAACGTCTGGCAAAAGCCTTACCCAGCAGTTGCTCATTGTGTCCTTGGCCGTAGATTTCCGCCGTATCAAAATGAGTGATACCCAGATCTACGGCCCGGTGGAGTAGATTGATGGCCTCCGACTCTTGCGTGGGTTCCCCGTAAAACTCGGAAAGTCCCATACATCCAAGTCCGATGGCCGATACTGAAATCCCTGATTGCCCAAGATTACGTGACAACATAACGCCTCCTTTTTTGGGGTCCCAAAACATGAAATCTGTTGCACTTGTGACTTGAAATCACAGTCCAAATAGATGTTAATTTTATCTTATTCTATTATATTTCAATTATTTATCTTGAATCGTCAAAAATTTTAGATTCAACTCTTATAGAACTCGAGATCCGGGCCGGCGATGGGGGCCACCGCGTCGATGCGTTTCTGGCGTTCGGCCTGGTTCCAGTTCCATGTTTTGCGCGCAATGGCAGCATTTTGGGAAACCTGTTGGGCGCTTTCCATACCACTGACAAGGGTGGTGATGGGCAGGGACCACACGAAGCCGAAGACATCCTCCTTGGAAAGAATCGCCGGTATGATCGGCTTGACGGAGACATTCGTGCGACGCCAACCCCTGTTCCCACCGAAGAAACGTCCGTCGGCCAGCGTTTTCATGGCCAGCACGCCGATGCCCGCCTTCACGCACTCGGGCAACACGTGAGTAACGAAGCTCTCGTAGTGGGGGTCGGCGGGATTGACCGGCATCTGCGAGGAGACCATCTTCACACCCCGCTTTTTGAGCGCCTCCAGCATCTTGAGGTGGGCTTTGTAGGACTCATGGCCGGTGAAGCCGATGTTCCTGACCTTGCCCTTTTCCCGGGCCTCTAAAAAAGCGTCGAGCACACCGTTTTGGAGGCGCTCTTCCACATCCCTCGGGCTTCCAAGGGCATGCATCTGCCATAGGTCTACGTAGTCGGTCTGCAAGCGTGAGAGCGAAGCGTCGAGGTCCTTCAGGGCACTCTTCCTGTTTGTGGCCAGGGTTTTGGTCATGATGAAGGAAACGTCCCTGTACTTGGGAGTGAGGAATTTTCCATAGCGTTCCTCTGCTTTTCCACCGCTGTAAAAGGGGGCGTTGTCGAAGAAGCGCACCCCCTCCTCCAAGGCTTTTTCGATGATGGCCTGCGCGTTCTTTTCCGAGGCACTCCCCACATGGGCTCCGCCCACGCCCAGGTTGGTCACGACCGGCCCGGAAGAGCCCAGCTTGCGCAGGGGCAGGAGTTTGCCCAGCCGGTCAGAGCGGGAGGCGGTGGCCGCGACAATCGTTCCCTCGCCATGGAAAATGCTGGGCAGCATTAGCCCGGCGGTGCAGCCCGCCAGCATTGCCATGAACTCCCTGCGTTTGAGTCCCGTCTGCAGGTTGGCGGCGTTTTCATTCTCATGTTTCATAAAATCCTCCGTTAAACTTACCTTAAACATATAATGGAGCAATCCAGAATAGAATTGGCTACCTGAGAACGAATGGTCCTATTGTGCATTATCGATAGTATGTAAAATTTGTGACTAGTTGGAGTCATCAAAGATCGGGACATGGACTCGCAATTTTTCAGCCTCAACAATACAGTAAAACGGTTCGATATCTAATTTTTCACCAAATTGAATATATTCTGTCATTTTTAATCCACATTCTTTTAAGAATGATTCAACTGCTGCTTTAGGATCATTTGACATATCTATTGTAAATTTCCAAGGCTCTCCCATTTTTTCTATTATCCTCATTTTTCTTTTCGCTATTTTTGAAATTTCACCCAACATGAATGCTTTGGAATAAAAGTCTTGAGCGATGATACTTCCGTCTACACATAAATCAGCCATTTTCCTGAGTGTTTCTTTGACAATGTCAGCTTCTAAATACAAAGAAACGCTTTGCCAAAGGAATAAAGTCTTTTTTGTTTTGTCAAAACCAGCTTCTAATAGTTTATCAACCCAAGATTCGTTTGAATAATCAACCGGGATATAGGTGATCCAATTATGCTTTATACCTGCTTTTTTCAATGTTTCAACTTTAGCATTGAGTGTATTAACCTGGTCGAGTTCAAAAACCTTTACTTTTTTTCCTTTTGTAAAGTGTAAAGCGATTAGATCAAAACCAGCTCCAGGAAGGACAATCTGCTCGGTTTCATCAACATATTTTTCCATTATCTTGTCAAACATGAGCAAGCGAATACCCGCTGTGGTATCTAAGGTCTCTTCACCGGGTTCAACAAGTTTTCCAAGCCTGGTGGTGAAACCAAATAACCGCTGGGAAATGATGAGAGCTCCCAAAGTCGACCACATACCAAAATGGGATTCACATGGAAACTTTTTAGTAAACTCAACAGAAAGGGGATCCGGTCTGGTGTTAAAATAATGCATGATCCACCTATATTGAAGTGCTTTAATTGCCGAGAAAGAGACACCCAGTTTCTTGCTGTTTACCATTTCCCTGTAAATTGCATCTATTAATCCAATAATAGCCAAAGGAATGAAGCTTATTTGAATCGGTATATAAAGAATGGTTTGAAAAAGCTTCATTAGGAAACGTAATTTTCCGGGAAGCTGTTTTTTTATGTTTTTATCTGTCAAAAGATCCTCATACACGGCCCGATTACATATGACAACCTTGGCAATTCTACATATACGAAACGGATATCACAAGCGTTTTCGGATTTTCGATTACAGTGAACAATCTACAAAAAATCAGCCTATTGAAAATTGCGGACTTCGTGCCTTCTTCTGAGATAATGGAAATATGGAGATTGCATAACAAAATATGCGATGATATTAAGGAGCTATTATGTCTCTTTGTCGGCAAACCCATTTTAATCTAAGGAGTTGTAATGAAGGTAAAAGAACTTTCTTTTGGGACCATCAACATTGATGGCAAAAATTATTCTAAGGACATCGTGATCCATAAGGGTATAATTAAAAAGAGAAAGAAAAAAGAATCAAAAAAATTCAGAAGCCAATTCGGTCACACACCGCTTTCAATTTTTGAAAATATCCCCTGGGACGCCAAAAAGCTTATCATCGGAACCGGCCACAGCGCCGCCTTACCGGTAATGAAGGAAGTGAGAACGGAAGCTAAAAAGAAGGGTGTCGAGCTTGTTTTAATGAGGACGCCGGATGCGGTTCTGAATATTAATGCAAAAGATACGAATTTTATCCTTCATCTGACCTGCTAATTTACTTCAGATCACTGCTTTTTCTTGACACCTGCTTGCCCGCCGACGTGTCACGGCGCAGCTCGTAAGAGCGAAGACGGAAGCCTATCGGCGAAGGCGGGACACCTGCCCACCGCGTTGCAGCTCTATAGAGCGAAGCCGAGTGCGCGTTTGAACCCCAAACCTTTTAACCTTTGAACCCAGAACCCTTGAACCCCGGAACCCTGCTTATATGCCCTTGTCGATCGGATAGACGGGCTCTGCTTTGCGCGGTTTCAGATGTACCACCAGAATGCCGGCCACAATCAACGCCAGGGCTGTCAGAATCTTTGCCGTAATCGGCTCCCCCAGTACCAGCCCGCCCAGCGCAACCCCCGAGATCGGCATGATAAAAATGAAAGAATGCAGGGCCACAGCTCCGTATTTTTGCAGCAAGGTGTTCCAGGCCACGAATCCAAAGGCTGCGGTCACCAGGCTCTGGTATAACAGCGCACCGATGATCTTTGAATCCAGCTGCGACACCATCGGTGCGTCCCATAAAAGTGCTTCTAAAAAAAAGAGGGGTACTGAAAAAATCATTGAATATAGAGTGATTTGAAAAGGGCTGAAGCCGGCGATGATCCGTTTCAGGTAAATCACGCTGCAGGCCCAGATGAAGGTGGCTGAAAGTATCATCAGTTCCGCAGCTCTGAAGCCGGCTGCCATCCCTTTTGTTTCGGCAAACATAAAAGCCACCCCGCCAAAACCCAGAAGAATCCCTAAAAATTTGCGACCGGTAATACGATCACCGGGTATGAAGAAATGGGCTAAAAACAGGATCCAGAACGGAAGCAGATTGGCGATCAATGTACCACGGGATGCATTGGATTTGCTGAGCCCGAAATAAAACATGGACAGCTGAATCGCAAAAAGCACCCCCAGAATCAAAACCTGGTGAAGCTGACCTTTTTTGAGCCCGATAGTTTGGCCGGTTACCCTGGCCCAGACGAAAATCGCCAGCGCCGCAATGCTGAATCGGATGGCGGCCGTGGTGAAAACCCCCAAACCGGCAAACGCCATTTTGATGGCCACCGCATTTGAGCCGAAAATGACACATAAAAAAGCCGACAGGATGCCGGCCAAGAGAGAAAATTCCGGATTTTCGAAATTTCGATTTTGCATTGTGTCTTTGGCACGAAAATGGGTTTTCAAACGGTTTCAACTAAACTCTCGGCAGAGAAGAAGACAAACAAAGGGGTGAGTCTATATCAGAAAAAATCAAATGGCAACGGAATAAAAGCCATTCCGACGGTCAGCAGCCATACCCTTATAATGGACTGACATAAATTCAATTGCCTATTAAAATCTTATATGTCAGAATCAAAACTTCTATGAACGGAGCGCAAAAATCAAATATCCTGCATCCAGTTGAATTGAAATGAACGCTGTTAAGATACCCGCATTTGTTTATCGTGTAGCGCCCGCCATAAAATTCGGTTCCGGTCTGGCATCCCAAATCGGAGAGGAACTGAAAACCATCGGCGTTGCCGGGCAGGTGCTCATCATCAGCGACCCGGGGGTGATTGCAGCCGGTCTTGCGGATACGGTCACGGCCGCATTGAAAAAACAGGGGGTTGCTGTGGATCTTTTCAGCAATTTAAAGGGTGAGACATCGGCAGCGTCCATCGACGCTGCAGCAGAGATGATTCGCGCCTGCCGGCCTTCAATGGTGATCGGCCTGGGCGGCGGCTCTGCCCTGGATGTCGCCAAGACGGCAACCGTCGTAGCTGCCGCCGATCACAGCACAGAAGCCTATGCCCTGATGCGCCGGCCCCTGCCGCCAAGATCGGCAAAGCTGGTCATGTTGCCCACCACGGCCGGCACCGGCGCTGAAGTCACCCGCACAGCCATATTCACCGACAGCCGGGGCCATAAAGTCTGGGCCTGGGGCGAAGAGCTCGCCGCGGACCTGGTGATTCTGGATCCGACGTTAACCGTATCGCTGCCGCATTCGCTCACCGCGGCCACCGGTCTGGATGCCATGGTACACGCCATCGAGGCCTGCACCGTTAAAAGCAGTCATCCGTTTGTGCAGGCAAACGGTCTGCATGCCATTGGCCTCATATATCAACATCTGGTCAAGGCCCTGGAGCGGCCGCAGAATCTGAAGGCACGCGCACATCTCCTGACAGCATCAACTCTGGCGGGGTTGGCAATAGAGGGGGCCGGCACGGGCCTGGCGCACAGCATCGGGCATGCACTGGGGACGATCGCCGGCATTCATCACGGCAGGGCCGTTGCGCTGGCCCTGGATGTCATCTTCCCTAAAAATGCCACCACCGCCATCGACATCCATGCTGAGATCGCCGCGGCATTGGGCGTTCAGGTCGACAAAACAGCGGCTGCGCAAACAGCAAAAATGGGTGCTCGGGCGTTTAGTGATTTTATCCAACGGACCGGCATCGAATTATCTTTAACGCCCGACGGGCTGACCCGCAAGGATGTCGGCCGTCTGCTGGATGTCATCTATTCACATGAAAACAGGCCGATGATCGAAAACAATTGCTATACGGCCAATAAAGCCGATATGAATGAATTTACCCGGCAGCTACTGTCCCGCTGAAAATTATTAGAAATGGTTTCTAAGCCTCATATCAGGTTCCCCGCTGGAAAGCGGGATTTCACGTCTGATCTTCTAAAATTAAGGAGTTCAACAAAGCAAGGCGTCCCGCGAATTGAAAACGGAGCGTACACCTCGTGGCTGGAAGCCACTCCCACTAATTTTTAACTTTCATCTTGGTTTGTCCATTCATGATTAATTAACATAGTGGGAGCGGCATCTTGCCGCGATAAATTAGTATTTCAATTCGGGCCTGCGGCGAGCTCAGCCGAGCCGGGATAACGCAGCCATTGAGCCTTTTGAGCTCCTTAAATAATCTTTCAATTAGATGCGAAATCCCGCTTCATTGAGCGGGGAGATGGGGTTTTGAAACCATTTCTTAAGGAGACCGTGTGAAGATAACCGCAATCGATGTAAAAAATTATATGCTGCCGCTGGATCCACCTTTTAATGCCGCCTGGGACCCGGCACCCCGCAAGACATTTGGCGCCACCATCGTCCAGGTGCGCACCGACGCCGGTATCACCGGTATCGGCTCCGGAGATGCCATGCTGGGTCTGGCAGAGCATGCAGACCTGTTTATCGGGCGTGACCCGTTCGATATCCAGCGGCACTGGCAAGTCCTGGATAATATCGATTTTCATTACGGCCGCTGCTGGCCGCTGGACGTGGCACTATGGGACATCATGGGCAAAGCCAAGGGAAAATCCATCGCCAAACTTCTGGGAGCGCCCACATCTAAAATGTTAGCCTATGCCTCCACCGGCGAAATGCTGTCCCCGCAAGAGCGATCTGCAAGCGTGCAACGGCTGTTGGAGCAGGGGTTTAAAGCGATAAAAATCAGATTCCACCATAAAGACCCGCGAGAAGACATAAAGGTCGTGGAGGCCGTTCGCAAGGCTGTCGGAGATCGACTGGAAATTATGGTGGATGCCAACCAGGGCTGGAAAATGCCCTGGGATACGGAAATCCCCTGGGATTATGAGCGCGCCCGTCAGGTAGCCAGAGCGCTGGAAGAGCTGGATGTTTACTGGCTGGAAGAGCCCTTGCCGCATCATGATTTCCGGGGCCTGGCCCGGCTGCGCCGGGAGAGCAGCGTGCGGATTGCCGGCGGAGAGATGAACCGCCGCTGGCATGATTTTAGAGAAATGGACACTCTTGGTTCTCTGGATGTGTATCAACCGGATGTCGTCCTGGCCGGCGGCATCACCGGCGTCAAAAAAATCGCCGCCCGGGTCCAGAAAAACGACGCCTGGTTCAGCCCGCACACCTGGAGCAACGGCATCGGGCTGATGGCCAATCTGCATCTGGCCTGTGCGGTCAGCAAATGCCCCTTTTTGGAATTTCCATTCGACCCGCCGGCATGGACCACCGAAAGACGGGATTACATACTGCAGCCGCAGGATCGCCTGATGATTGATACAGACGGTTATTTGCAAGTCCCCGAAAAACCCGGGCTGGGCTGCGAGCTGGATGAAGAGGCCCTGGCCCGCTACGCAATTTAGAAGTAATTTTAAAACCACTTCTAATGTATATTCTACAAAATATGTTTACATTATCCATTGTTATCTGAGCATATTTTTGTAATCTTTATATGAAAAATTCAAAGCATCAGGTGACACGTCACAATAATGGAAGGAGGGCATCAAATGTACCAGGGCAATCGCGATTTTGGCATCAACACTATCAAGACCCGCAAACAACATGCCTGCTACGGGATGGGGCTGGGGATTATCGTGCTCGATGATGCTTACCCCGGCTTTCCGGGGGACGTGCGCAACGCCAGCGCCTTTCCGTACCCGATTCAATACGATATTGCCGCAGGCGTGGATAACTACACACTGGTCTGGGAAGAAGACAAAAGCCCCTGCCGGGAGCCGATCAAGCAATCGGCCAAGCGGCTGGAAAAGATGGGCTGCCGGGCCATTGCGGCCGAATGCGGCTATTTTGCCTATTTTCAAAAAGATGTCGCCGGCTATGTGGACATACCGGTATTTATGTCGAGTCTGCTGCAGGTGCCCTTTATTCAGCAGGTGATCGGCCCTCATAAAACAGTGGGTATCGTCTGCGCCCAAAAGCGGTTCCTGACCGACACCCATCTGAGAAATGTGGGCATCGATCTGAACAGCAATTTTATGGTTGCCGGCGCCCTGGACGAATATGGCTGCCCGGAGTTCACCAACCTGTGGGACCCTGAGCAGCGACCCGAGCGCCCGCAATCCAATTACGACCGGGCGGAAAAAGATATGATCCGGGTGTGCACGGAGGTCTGCAAGGCCCACCCGGATATCGGCGCGCTGATGCTGGAATGCACCGGCATGCAGCCGTTTGCGCGCGCGATCCAGCGCGAGGTGGATCTGCCGGTGTTTAGCTGGGGCACCCTGCTGGACTACGCTTATTCGGTGGTGGCGCATCGGGATTATTACGGCCATGTCTAAAAACCACTTATACTCGTTGAAATCCAAAATTCAGAGGTGATCGGGATGGACTTTTCATTGCGATCGTCAGAGAAGAAAAACTTCTCTTCCAGAACGAAATGGATCAGACGCGCTTTGATTTTTTCACTGTTTGTTTTGCATTCCGCCTGTCATTCGCCGCCAGATGCCATCACGGAAAGTCGGCATTTAGAAACCGCCAATGAAGACGAGGCGCGTGTGGTTTCACCCGAGGCTGTTGATGATGCAAGCCATATCATCAATCCTTTAAAATCGACGTGCTATGACTGGAGAGGCACCAGGATTCCATGCATCTATAAACGACCGTATGCGGAGCTGCTGGTCGACAAATCCATCCCCGAGCAGCGTTTTAGGGACAATAAAAACGGTACGGTGACCGACAGCTTAACGGGGCTCATCTGGCTGAAAAATACGAGATGCTTCGGGATGCTGGATTGGGAAGGTGCAAGGCGGGCGGCAGAGAGCCTGAAGGATGGAGACTGTGGTCCGGATCCCGCGTTTATGCTTTCAGATGGCTCGTCAGCCGGCGACTGGCGCCTGCCCACCATGGGTGAGCTATGCACGTTAATCGATTTCAGCAAAAGAGATCCTGCTCTACCCGACGGCCACATGTTTTCAGATTTCCCATCCGGTTACTTTTGGTCGGCGACCCCGCTTGATAATAATCCCGGAATGGCATGGATTGTGTACTTCGAATCCGGCACGACCTGTTACGATGATATCAAATTCCACGCCGGTCATATCTGGCCGGTCCGCGGACCGGTGGAATAACCCGGCATTTTTCGTTTCGCCTTAAACTGGTTTGCCGTTAACCTCCCCTTATCCGAACATTTCGATGATTTCATCAGCCGATGTATAGGGCCTGTTCTGGGCCATGGCCGTTGGCTTGAATGTTAAATGACCGAAGGCAAACCCCAAACCCTTTCGCAAAGAGACATCTGCTTTAATCGCGGCAAGCCAGCCTTTATCGGCAATCTTTAACACATACGGCAAACTCGCATTTGATAAGGCATCGGAGGCTGTTTTCGCAGCGGCGGATGGCAAATTGTCCACACAATAATGCCGGATGCCGTCGACCACGTAAGTCGGCTGGTCATGCGAAGTCGGCACACAGGTTTCAATGGCGCCGGCGGGATCGCAGGATATATCCACAATCAGCGAATCTGTTTTCATCAGTTTGAGCATCTCGCGGGTCACAATATGTTCATCCGATTGTGGCGGCCATTTGACGGCATTAATTAAGAGATCGACCCCGGGCAGCATTTGCCGGACATTATATTGATTTAAATAGACCGTTTTTATCTGCGGTAACATCGTTTGGCGCATATCTCTTAATCTCGCTAAATCAATATCCAGCAGGGTGACATCCGCCCCCAGGCCGATTGCATAGCGCGCCGCTCCGAGCCCGACATTGCCGGCTCCAAGAATCGCTACTTTAGCAGGCTTGGAACCCACGGCGCCTCCGAGCAAGATGCCACTGCCGCCGCTGGTGGTAAACATGTGGTACACGCCCATAATCAGTCCGACCTCACCGGCGATTTCGCTCATGGGTGTCAGCAGAGGACACCTACCGTCATCGGTTTCAATATCCTCGTAGGCAATGGCGATTACCTTTTTGTCCAATAACGCCTGGGTTTCTTCAGGGTTGTTGGCTGAATGAATGTAGGTGAAGATGATCTGGCCTTCTCTCAGCAGATTGAATTCCTGCGGGAATAGCTCTTTGACCTTCAGAATCATTTCAGCCTTCCGGTAAACCGTTTTGGCATCGGGCGCCGGATTTGCCCCCGCTGCGGCGTAATCCGCGTCGGATATGCCGCTGCCCGCACCGGCCCGGGTTTCGATGATGATTTGATGCCCTTTTGAAACCAGTGCATCGACAGCCGACAGCGTCATCGAAACGCGATACTCGCTTTTCTTAATTTCTCTGGGTACGCCGATAATCACGGATTCACCTCCTTGACCGTAAACTTATGTTTTCTCGGCTTTACTGATAGCCGATATTGTTATATGAATCCAGCGTTATGATAAACATTTCGTATTTTTATATACAAGCGGTCGGGAGTTTTTCCAACCAAAGCCTCATAATAGCGGAATGAATTATCAGCAGCGAAATCGTGCACTGTTTGAATGGTTTAGGGAGCGTTGCGAAAGAACAGCAATAACCCCAACGCCAGCAAGGGAACAAATTTGATTTTATGTCTAACCCATAATTTTATATTAGAATTCTGTTCTTTCGCTACACTCCCTTAATCATGAGTTTGCACGATGAAGTCGCTGATATTTCATTCCGCGATCGATCTAAAAAACTCCCCTGAACCCTCATTTATATCGAAATTTAGAATATTTTAAGAGTTAGCAACCATGAAAGAATGCAGCGTAATTTATCCGCCCCAAATCAATCTGGCCCGTTTGCCCACGCCGCTGCACCGGCTTGCGCGCCTGAGCGCAAAGCTGGGCGTTGAACTATTGATGAAAAGAGACGACCTGACCGGCAGCGCGCTTTCAGGCAACAAAATACGCAAACTCGAATTTGTGCTTGCAGATGCCGTTGCCCAAAAGGCCGACACGGTTTTGACCTGTGGCGGTGCTCAATCCAACCATTGCCGCGCAACGGCGATTGCAGCCGCCATGCTGGGAATGAACTGCCGGTTGCTGTTGCGAACAGCGGACCCCACACATCCGCCACAGCCGGAAGGAAATATTTTGCTCGATAAGATGGCAGGCGCTGAAATTGTCTGGATCACGCCCGAAGAATACAAAATCCGCGATGAATTACTCGAGCGCGAAGCATCAACCCTTAAAAAAGCCGGCCGAAACCCCTATACGATCCCCGAAGGCGCATCCAATGCGCTGGGCACCTGGGGGTATATACGGTGTATAGAAGAACTCGTCAATGACATCGCCAACCTGCCGGGCGGGGTCAATAAGGATTATAGCATTATCAGTGCTGCAGGCTCCGGCGGCACGAGTGCCGGTTTGATCTTAGGCAACAAAATTTTTGATTTGAATGCGCGGGTCATTGGTATCAATGTGTGTGACGATCGCGATTATTTTATGCGCGTCATTGGAGAAATCTGTAAGGATGCCATTTCCGATTTTCAGCTTGAAATGGAGTTTTCCCGCGATGGTGACATTAACATTATTGACGGTTACGTGGGCCGCGGATACGCATTGTCCCGCCCTGAAGAGCTTTCCATGATGTGCGATGTGGCTCGAACCGAAGGAATCTTCCTTGATCCGGTCTACACCGGCAAAGCATTTTTTGGAATGGTTCATGAGCTCAAGCGCGACCCCAGGTGTTTCGGGGACTGCATCATCTTTATCCACACCGGCGGTATCTTTGGGCTGTTCCCAAAAGCCCGCGAAATCGAATCGCTGCTTGTATAATTTAAGGGCATATTAAAATCAAACGAAGACTTGACCCCTCAAATGCGAGAACGCAGCCAGGGGTCCAAAGATGCTCTATGTCGGTGGGTACTATTTTACGGTAAGTACCGGGCAAGGTGCCGTCAAAATAATCAGCTGAGCGTTGGAACCGAAAACAAACTTGCCAACTTTAGAACGTCTGCGAACGCCAATCACGATTAGATCGATGGTGTTTTGCTCGGCGAATTGGACAATCTCTTCACCGGCCGTTAGAGTGCCGACCACCACATGGGTATCACAGGCCAAGCCCATGGTGGCAAACTCACGCCTGACGTGGTCCAGATTTTGTTCCGCTTGTTGAACCGTATCGCGCTGCAGTTCCGGGTTCCGCTCCAGGGACCTGAATAGATGAACCTCGGCATTGAAGGCTTTGGCTTGTTGTTTTGCCAGGGTCAGGACGTCCTGGGTAACGGGGGAATAATCATATCCGACTAAAATTTTCATATGTGCCTCCAGATATCAAAGGATCGGCAACCAGCAGGGGCAGACGGCCCAATGTCGGCCGTGTTGTCAATGCATGACGAGATCACCCAAATAGGGATTGTTTAAGGCGTTTACGATCGGTTCCAGGTCGATCCCTTTCCAGGCGGCCCAGGATATATTTTGCCAGTGCAAGGGTACAAAAGCCGCATCGTCATACAGCAGCTGTTCCACCCGCTGGAGCATGGCGCCGCGTTTGGCCGCATCGAGCTCCGATTGGCTTCTGAGCACCAGATCGTCCACAACGGGATTACAGTAACCGCCGCTGTTGTCCTTTCCGTAGCCGGTGGTTTTGTTGGGACACATGGTCAGATATTCGCTGTAGTTGGCCGAGTCCTCGGTATCGGGATGCCAACCGATCATCTGAATATCACCCTGGCGTGCGTCGAATTGCTCCCAATAGCGCGCTTTGTCCATGGTGGTGAGTTTTACGCGAATATTGATTTTAGCCAGCATGGAAACAACCGTGGCGGCGATCTTCTCGTCGTTGATATAGCGGTTGTTGGGTGCAATCATGGTGCAACTAAAGCCATTCGGATAGCCGGCTTTCTGCATCATTTTTTGGGCCCGTTTCAGATTGAAGCGCGGTTTGAGCCCTTCCACGTGTCCGACGTAGTCCCTGGGCGACTGCTGTCCGGCGGCAGTGGCGGCACCTTTCATGACGGCATCCACGATGGCCCGGTTGTTAATGGCGTGCACAATGGCCTGGCGAACCAGGACATCTCTGAATTCCGGCCGCCGGTCTTGATTCAACTGAAGGAGAATGATCCGGGGGGTGGCCGTGGTGACCAGCCTGACACCATCGACCAGACGCACCTGATCATAATCCTGTGGGGCCACGGGCATGATCATATCCATTTTGCCCGCCAAAAGGGCGTTGACGCGATCGGAGGCATCGCCGATGGCACTTAACTCGATCCGGCTCACGTTCCCCGGGGATTGGGTGTCCCAGTAGGAGGCAAACCGCTCAAAAATTATACGGGTACCGGGCACCCGCTCGGTTACCGTATAGGGGCCTGTACCGGAGGCATTGTCCCGGGCAAAGGAGGGCTCAAATTTTGCAATGGCGTCCTTGGGTTTCCCCAAATCGTCCACGCCGCTGTAAAACAGCCGATCCATGGGAAAAATATAGGTCGCGATGTTTAACAACAGTGGATACGGGCTCTTGGTGATGAGATCGATGGTATGATCGTTGATAATTTTGCTTCCCGCCACCGGCTCGAAAATGCCCTTGAAACTTTCACTGCGCTTGAGGCGCTGCAGGGTCCATTCGACGTCCTTGGCCGTCAGCGGATTGCCGCTGTGAAAGGTCACCCCTTTGCGCAGGTGAAACCGCAGGGTGCGTGCATCGATTCGTTCCCATTTATGGGCCAGGCGCGGCTCGATATCCATCGCCTGGGTCCAGCGCAATAAAGGATCGAAGACCAGGTGTGAAAACTGCAATGTGCCCGTGCTCAGGTGAGCATGGGGGTCCATCGAGACCGGTTCGGCATCCATGGCCAGGCGCAGGGTTTTAGCGGCGGCCGGCATCGGTCCCAAAAGGCTCAGGGCGAGCAGGGCTACCGTTAGTACACGCGAATAGGTTGACATTTGGATCTCCCTATAAAATCGTTATTTCAAGCATAAAGCAAACACGCCGCGCCTTGGCTGGACCCAAGCATGACCAGCTCGGGCGTAACCTGGCGGCACTTATCCATCACCTCGGGGCAACGGCCTGCAAAGCGACATCCCGGCGGGATATTGATCGGCGAGGGGATCTCCCCTTTAATGGGGACATGG
>JASFIG010000083.1:0-14302 GCA_050122795.1 Desulfobacterales bacterium | reverse complement strand
ATGCATCAATATTTACAAATCTATGAATTTGCCGCTTCCGCCGGTGCGTTTGAAGGCTATGTGTACCGCCGGTCAAAAAGCGATATGGATACCAAAGCACTGACCCATTGGGTGGATAATCTGCTTGAGGCTTATCATCATTTACCACCAGACGTTATCGGCGAATGTCAATCGGCCTGCAATCAGACCCTGGGCAGGGCGATTAAATCGTTGATTGCCGAATTTGGTGAGGATTACGAGTTAATCAGCAAGTTGCGAAAGCTCGTCAAAGGAACATTGCCAAAAGATCCCGATGATTTTCAGAAAGAGAAGTGGTTTCAGGGTTAAAGAAGTTGGCGTAATGAAAAATTGGAACTAGAAATTAACCACGAAAGCACGAAAAGAAGGAAAACACGAAAATAAATAAAAAATTCGTGCTTTTTTTATTTCGTGTTTTCGTGGTAAATATTTCGCTTGGATATGTCTTAGCGTCAATGTTTATCGCTTGTCAGGATCTTAATGGAAAAGCACTTGGAAATAACCGGCAAGATTGTAAGCGGTGCAGGAAAGGGCGTCTATTTTACCCAAATCGGTTGGGTGCAGCAGCAGTGTCATCAGAAATTGGGCTTTAAACCTTATCCCGGCACGCTCAACCTTGAAGTCGCGACGGACGATCTTTGCAAAATTGCAGCTCTGGATGCAGAAAAAGGGATCGAATTGCACTCACCGGATCCGAAGTTCTGTAATGCCAAAGCTTTTGCAGTCGAACTGGAAAAACGTAAAGGTGCCATTATCTTACCCGAAGAAAAAGTCAGGATTCACGCCGAGAACATCATCGAGATAATTGCACCGATGAATATCAAAGCAACGCTTAACCTTACAGATGGTGATCTGCTGGTTATACGTCTGTTGGAAAAATGATTCATGTCGCAGAATAAAGAGCTTACCGTGGCGGCTGTTATTTTTGACCTGGACGGCACCTTAATCGATTCGATCGACATCTATTTCAGAATCGTCGAAAACGCTCTGGAACGTCTCGGCCTGCCGCCGGTTTCGCGCACCAAGATCCTGACAGCGGCGGAAAGCGAAGATTTTAAATGGGAACTCGTATTGCCTCAGGAAGTCCAGCTCCGCCGGGCAAGCATTATCGAAGAAGCCTGGGGCGTCATCAATGAAATCGCCCCGCAGATGTTTGCCGATGACTTGGATATCATAGAGGGTGCGGATGGTGCCCTTAAAATGGTGTCGGCAAAGGGATTGAAGATCGGGCTGGTCACTTCGACTCAAAAGCATTATTTAGAAACCAAAATGCTGCCTCTAAAAAATGCCGGTGTCGATGACCTTATTGAGGCCACCGTTACATCTGACGATGTTGACAAAAGAAAGCCGGCACCAGATCCCCTTGTTTTATGTGCCCGAAAACTCGCGCTTAAACCGGCCGAGTGTGTTTATATCGGGGATACCGCCACGGACATGCAAGCGGGCAAAGCAGCGGGCATGCAAACCATCGGCGTACTGACCGGCTTTGATGATTATGATGCCCTGAGCAAAGAACAGCCGGATGCCATCATCGACAGTATCCGCCATCTGGGCGAAGTCCTTGCCCCGTAGCACGGCTCCGTTCGCAACATGGGTTATCGCCCGATGTAAAGCATCACGCCGTATACAACATACACATTGATTCCCACCGGCGGGGTGATCACCCCCATTTCAGCGACCATGACGATAATAATCCCAAACCATATCGGATCATAGCCGAGGCGGGTAACAACCGGGAAGAATATCGCAATGGTCAGCGTCACAAACGCCAGTGCATCCATAAAACATCCTGGATGGATCTACATATTTCGTCGGTATTGCCCGCCGACTTCGTAAAGCGCCTGAGTGATCTGGCCTAAGCTGCACGCCCGCACGGCTTCCATCAGTTCAGCGAATATGTTGTCGCCGGACAGCACGATTTTTTGAAGACGCTCCAGGGCAGCCGGTGCCGCCTTTGCGTGGCGTTCTTTAAAGTCGGCCAGGCGCTTGAGTTGCGATTGCTTTTCAGCTTCTGTGGCGCGTGCCAGTTCGACCGCCTCGCTCAATTGCTCTCCGTCGGCATGTGGATCGCGAAAGGTGTTGACCCCGATGATGGGCAGTTCACCGGTGTGTTTGAGGGTCTCGTAGTAAATCGATTCTTCTTGGATTTTACTGCGCTGATAACCGGTTTCCATGGCTCCCAGAACGCCCCCGCGCTCGGTGATGCGGTCAAATTCCATTAGCACCGCTTCTTCCACCAGGCGTGTCAATTCCTCAAAAATAAAACTGCCCTGATTCATGTTTTCATTTTTTGTCAGGCCCCATTCACGATTGATAATCAGTTGAATGGCCAGCGCACGTCTGACCGATTCTGCGCTGGGGGTGGTGATGGCTTCATCAAAGGCATTGGTGTGCAAACTATTGCAGTTGTCGTAGATGGCACACAACGCCTGCAGGGTGGTGCGGATATCATTAAACTGGATATCCTGGCTGTGCAGGGAACGACCAGAGGTTTGAATGTGATATTTGAGCATCTGCGAGCGTTCGGATCCGCCGTATTTATCACGCATGGCAACCGCCCAGATCCGTCGGGCCACCCGCCCGATGACATTATATTCCGGATCCAGTCCATTGGAGAAGAAAAAGGAAAGGTTGGGTGCAAAGCTGTCAATGGGCATTCCCCTGGAAAGATAGTACTCCACATAGGTAAACCCATTGGCGAGGGTCAGTGCCAGTTGGGTGATGGGATTGGCGCCGGCTTCGGCGATGTGATAACCGGATATCGATACGGAGTAAAAATTGCGAACGTGATTTTCGATAAAATATTGCTGAATATCCCCCATCATTTTCAGAGCAAAATCGATTGAGAAGATGCAGGTATTTTGCCCCTGGTCTTCTTTAAGAATGTCGGCCTGAACAGTGCCGCGTACATTGGACAGCACGTCTGCACGTATTTTCTGATATTGCGCATCGGAAGGTGCCTTACCGTTTTCAGCCGTAAATTTGTCGACCTGCTGATCGATGGCCGTGTTTAGAAACATGGCCAGGATAATGGGCGCCGGACCGTTGATGGTCATCGATACCGATGTGTTGGGGGCACACAGATCAAAACCGTCATAGAGCATTTTGACATCATCTAACGTACAGATGCTCACCCCCGAGGTGCCGACCTTGCCGTATATGTCCGGGCGAATGTCCGGGTCACAGCCATACAAAGTGACCGAATCAAATGCCGTTGACAGTCGTTTGGCATCATAGTTGGCTGAAAGCATCTTGAAGCGCTGATTGGTGCGGGCCGGGTCGCCTTCACCGGCAAACATGCGGGTGGGATCTTCATCCACACGCTTCAAGGGAAACACCCCGGCTGTAAAGGGAAATCGGCCGGAGATGTTTTCTTCCCGCAGCCAGCGATAAATTTCGCCCGGATCCTTGAACTTTGGCAGTTCAATTTTGGGTATGCGGGTATGGGATAAGGATTCGGAAAACAAAGGGACCCTGATTTCACGATCGCGGACCTGATAGACCAGTTCATCCTTTGCATAGGTCGCCTGAGTTTTTTTCCAAAGTTCGAGGGTTTGAATCGTTTCGGGCTTCAAGGTTGCCTCGGCTGCTTTAATTTGTGCTTTAAAGGCGTCTATCATGTGGCCGGTATCACCTTGCAGATCGTTGTTTTTCAGGGTTCCGGCGGCCTCTTTAAGGTGCCAGACCTTTCTGATGGCTTCTGCCTGATCGGCGGTTTCTTGGTGATATGCTCTGATATCATCGGCGATTTCGCTTAAATAACGGGTGCGTTCGGGTGGAATGATAATGGTTTTAGATGTTGATATGCGGGTCTTGGGTCTGGGCAAAGCGGACTGGAACGCTACACCGGTTTTTGCATTTACCGCATCCATGATGGCATGATAGAGCGCTGTTACGCCATCATCGTTGAACTTTGATGCAATGGTTCCAAAGACCGGCATGTCTTCCGGTGATCGATCAAAGGCCTTGCGGTTACGCTGGACCTGTTTGCGAACGTCGCGCACCGCATCCTCACCGCCCCTTTTTTCGAATTTGTTGACGACCACCAGATCGGCAAAATCCAGCATGTCAATTTTTTCGAGTTGTGAGGCGGCGCCAAATTCGCTGGTCATTACATAGATGGACAGGTCCACCATGTCGATAATGCTGGAGTCACCCTGACCGATGCCGGCCGTTTCGGCGATAATCAGGTCATAGCCGGCGGCCATTACGGCTTCGATTGCTTCTCCTAATACGGCTGGAATTTCTGTTGGGGATTGTCGTGTGGCCAGGGAACGTAAATATACCCGCGGGTTGCCGATAGCATTCATCCGAATTCGATCACCGAGCAACGCTCCGCCGGTCTTGCGCCGCGAGGGATCGCAGCTGATAATGGCAATATGCATATCTTTGCTATCATGCAGCATGCGCAAGATCAGTTCATCGGTCAATGATGATTTGCCGGCGCCACCGGTGCCGGTTATGCCGATTACCGGTGGTTTGTGCTTTTCGATTTTTTTTGCCATCTCGGCGCGCAGGGCTGCCAGATCACCGTTCTGCTGGGCCTTGGCGTATTCAGCCGCAGTTATCAGATTGGCAACTAACAATTTATTGTCCGGTGTCAGATCGTCAAATGCAATGCCATCTTTTTTTACCGTTGAGAAATCGATGGCTGCCACCATATGATTGATCATCCCCTGCAGCCCCAGTTGAGCGCCATCTTCGGGTGAGTAAATTTTGGTAACGCCATACGCTTCGAGCTCTGCGATCTCGTCCGGAACAATTACACCGCCGCCGCCACCGAAAACCTTTATATGGGGTGCCCCTCGCTCCTTTAAGAGATCGACCATATATTTGAAAAATTCGATATGGCCACCCTGGTAACTGGATACCGCAACCCCCTGGGCATCTTCTTCAATGGCAGCATCGACGATTTCCTGAACCGATCGATTGTGTCCCAGATGGATGACTTCGACGCCCGTATCCTGCAGGATTCGGCGCATGATATTAATGGCCGCATCGTGGCCATCGAAAAGAGAGGTGGCGGTAACGACGCGTACATGGTTCGCGGGTTTGTAAACTTCAACCTCAGCTGTCATTTTGCCTCCTTAATACCGATTAAGCATCGCCTTTGCCATCAATGGTCAGGCGTGAGTCGAGACCAGAAGGGTATTTAAAATGGCTTCAAGTATTATTTTCTGCCGCCGGCATACATCCCCAGAATGATGCCGGTCTGAAGATTGATATAGTCTTCAATGCTATAATGGTGGGCCAAATACCAGCGCCGGAAAGTCCACATATGCCCTAAGACGACAATATTATGAGCTGCCAGCTCCAGATTATTTTCTTTAAGGTTGATCAGATCGCCGCTTTTGGCGATGCGGGCCAGCGCTTTAACAAAAAGGCCTGTGATCCTTAGCTCATTTTCAAGAACACGCTTTTGCCATTGAGAAGGCAGCGATTGGGTTTCCTGGTAAATCAAAAGAATAAAATCGCTCATCTGGTGGCAAACCATAAAATACTCATGGATAATTTTCACCAGGGCATCACGGCCACCTTTGGCCTGAGACATAGCTGCGGTAACACCCCGTTCAACTTCGGCATGAATGGCCTCACACACCATATACAGGATATCTTCTTTGGAGGCGAAATATTCATATAATGATCCAATTGAGAATCCGGCGGCTCGCGCAATCTGGCGCGTGGTGGTTTTGTGGAAACCCTTTTCAATAAATAGCTGAACGGCTGCATCGGCAATCTGCCGCCGCCGCCGCTTAACCAGGTCGGGGTCCTTGACCTGAGTGGGGATGTCTTCTGTTCTAGGGAGATCTTGCATTATAACCTATTCAATTTATTTGATATTCAACAATATTGAACTGTGCCGTCACCATTCTGAACGAGCGCTCAATCAATAAACTAACATGTCTGTTTTTTGCTTGTCAAGTTTTTCAAAATATAGCTTTTGGTTATCATATAAAGCATCGTTATAATTATTATTTTTTGTATTTAACACGAAATGCGCCCACTGCATTTTAGTAATGATCGATCAGTAGTAGAGCACGGATAGAAACGCATAATGACCGAGCGCTCGATCAACTTGCGTTTTAGGGTATTCAAAGGTGTTGTTGCGTCGCTAAACTTCGCAAAGAGCGAACCAGGCTGCTTGCAAACAAAAAGAGGATATTCCTGGAAGTTAGCAATAATGATGCGGGAAAGTTAAGACAGCGTGCGGTCTTCCAGAGCCGGAAACTCCTGACGGGTTGCATCGACCTGGCGCGGGTCAATTTCGGCAGTAACGAATTGTTCTTCTGCCGCACCTTCAGCCAGCACTTGACCCATGGGATCGACAATCATGCTATGACCGGCGTATTTTTTACCCTGGTTGGCACCGGCGCAATTGCAGGAGATCAGAAAAGCCAGGTTTTCGTGCGCTCGACAGCGATTGAACAGTCTCCAGGCCTCCAGGCGGACGTGAGGCCAGGCAGAAGCGACCAGAAAAAATGTCGCTCCTGCACCGATCATACGGCGATAAAGTTCGGGAAAGCGCAGGTCGTAGCAAGTGGAAAGCCCACTTTTGCCCCAAGGAGTGCCGGCGACAACCACATCTGAGCCCGGTTTAAGAAGAGTGGTTTCCTCAGACTGGTAGCCAAACAGATGGATTTTACGATAGCGAGCCGCAATTTCGCCGGCGGGATTTAATAAGATGCTGGTGTTGTATAAGTGTTGGCCGTCCTTTTCGACCATGCTGCCCATGAAGATATGACAGTTGCAGTTGCGCGCCGCTGCTTTAAATGCCGCGACAAGCGGCCCATCAATGGTTTCGCTGTCGCCTTTATAGCGGTCGAAGGAGAAGAAACCGCAGGGCCAGATCTCCGGCAGCAGGATCAGATCACTGCTGGGGGCCTGGTCGACCAGCTTGAGCGCATGCGCTACATTTTTTTCTTTGGGCTGATCGGACATCGCCAACTGGATACTGGTCACTCTCATCAGTTCATTTGGAATGCTGGAAAGCTGGTTAATAGAAAACTGTCGAGACCGGGATCTATCCGAACTCTTCTCTCAAGACACGGTGCAGTATTTTTCCGGTGCCGGTGCGGGGCATGTCGTTTTCTCCGATAAAGATCACCTGTTTGGGACACTTGTAACCCGCCATCTTGCCCTTGCAGGACTGGATAACATCCAGTTCGCTTAAGTTGCTGTCATCGAAACCCTCTTTTCGGATAATCACAGCGCTCACTCTTTCGCCCCATTTTTCATCAGGCAGCCCGATGACCGCACAGTCGAAAACGCCCTCGATGTTGCCGACCACTTCCTCCACCTCGCTGGGATAGACATTTTCTCCGCCGGTTATAATCATGTTTTTCTTACGATCCACCAGATAATAAAAGCCGTCTTCATCCAAGCGGGCCATATCGCCGGCTGAGAAAAAACCGTGTTTGAACGATTCCTCGGTTTGCTCGGGCAGCTTATAGTATTCATCGAACAGCATAGGGCCTCGCGAGTACAACTCGCCAATTTCGCCGACAGGCACTTCATTGCCATCGATGTCGAGGATTTTAAGAAAATCCGTACCGATACATTCAAAGCCGATGGAGCCCAGTTTGCTCATCTGGTATTCGGGCTTCAGGATGGTGACCATGCCGGCCTCGGTCGAACCGTATGCTTCGTAGAGTTTGACACCCGGGAAAAATTCCATGACGGCCTGCTTCATGCTTTTGCGGCCGGGCGCCGAAGAGCACAGCAGTTTACGGATGGAGCTGACATCGCGTTTTTTTGCGTCTTCGGGGGCATTGAGTATCAAGTTGTAATGGGTGGGAATCAGGGAGACAAATGTGATTTTTTCGCCCTCGATAATTTTGAGGATTTCTTCGGGCTTAAAGTTCAAAGCCGGGTGGATATAAGCCGACCCGCCGACATATAAAAACGTGAATGTGAAAAAGATGGAGTTGATATGGCATAGCGGCATGACATTCAAGCACACATCGTGTTCGTTGAAACCAAAGTCGACGGCATTGTGCAGATAATAGGCAATATGGGATTCATGAGAACGGATAACGCCCTTGGGCCTGCCGGTGGTGCCGGAGGTATAGATCAATATCCAAGTGTCCTTGGGGGCCACCTCGGTGTCCGGTTCGGTGTCTGTTGAAGCATTGATAAAGTCTTCATACGGACGATATCCGTCCTGCGGATTGCCGACAATCACATAATTTTGAGCACCAATGTTATTCAAATTGGAGCGAATGGGCTCGACAACGTGGGCAAATTGATCGTGAACAACCATGGCCTTGGCGTCCGAGTTGTTGACAATGTATTCCACTTCAGCAGACACCAGGCGAAAGTTGATGGGCACGATAATGATACCGGCTTTGGCGGTTGCCATGAACAGCTCACAGATCTCAATGCAGTTTTCCAGCAAAACGGCCAGTTTATCGCCTTTCTGCAGGCCAAGGGAAGTGAGGCTGTTGGCCAGTTTATTGACGCGGCTGTTCATTTGCGGATACGTAAATGCACGCGTTGCATCTTTTAAGGCCACTGTCTCTGAAAATTTTTTGGCGTTAAGCTTTTGGATTTGACCCAGGTTCATCCAGTAGCCCATGTTCTTTCCTCCGCAGAAGGTTAATTCTTATATGGTTAATAGATGATTGCTGATTATCCAATTTAAATGGAGTCGGAATAATGGAATAGTGGAATGTTGGAATGATGGGTAGATAAAAACCGTTCTGAAAGATGTCTTCGATTTTCTCCCCATTATTCCATTCTTCCAATATTCCAACATTCCTTATTTAAGAAGGAAAAATTTACATAAGTGATGGCTTCGGTCCGATTTTTGGCAATTCGTTGGATAGCTGCATTATGAGGCATTCTCTTCCAATTGCTCTATGAATGCCTCCACATTGGTTTTGGTCTGCTCATCTGAAATCAGCCGCAAATCGTTAAGATCTGCATTTATCGTCAAACTGGGCAAACCCGTTTGTTTTTCCAAACGCTGAGGCATCCCGTAACGGCAATTGGTATTATTCGGACAGGTTTTGGCATCATGATATATGACGCCATCCACCTTATACAATGTTAGCATCTCTTTAAGATAGGATTCTTTTTCATCGTCAGAACGCACAATAAACAGTTCCGTGTAAGCTCTGGCCATGCTGTTGAATGGATCATTTTCATCTAATGACGAAAAAATCCAGCTGTTGCAGTAGGTCGACGCCAGGACATTTGCTTTTAACCCTGAAAACAGATCCGAGTGAGCTCGCAAGCGACCCCAGACCGGCATACCGTCCCAGTAGAGTCGGAAACGCTCTTCTGTGACGGCGCCTTCTTTATCCTTGATTCGGTCCTTTAGTTCAGCCAGCAAGATTTTGTATACATTTACCACAGCCTGGGTCCCGCGGCCAACCACCGCCGGACCCATGAGCGTAGTGCCGTCAAAAAAGGTCAGTGGTGATGGTTGGGTGGTCGCTGTCTCAAGGACAGCTCGCCATAGCTCGGAGCATTCACGGGAAAGCGCAACAACGCGCTTTAAGCGCTCGAGATCAAGTGACTGGCCGCAGACCTTCTCCAGCGGCTCAACGAGTTCCTGCATCTGTTTGGCGATTGAAGCCACATGAGCGTCGGTAACCTTACCGACATTGCGATGCGTAAAGATGCCCAGTACAGGCGCATTGAATTTTTTACCGTACCAGGAAAACCAGTCCTGTACGTCACGACACTGATTGGTGTTGAAGACCAGAACATCGGGTTTAGGGACCTCTTCGATACCTTTGTACACCCGGCTAAGGGGCGTCACCCCTTTTAGAAAGGCGCCGATATCGGCGGTAAGATACGAGCAGATGTCCGGCGAATATCCCAGTGCATTGGCGCGCGGAATCAGTTCGGTGGACATACGGGTAGCACCCAGCATGGCGGCATGCGTTTCCGGAAAATAAACCAAAAACCCCAGAGCCCTGAGGATCTCAGCCGGGCCCACGCTGGTGCACCAGGCAATCTTGGGTTGGCCTGATTTGGAAGCCGCATCCAGTTCATGATAATAATCTGCCATGAAACGGCTGACTTCAGACGCAGCTTTTAATTTTTTTCTCGCAGGTTTTCTCTCATCTGACATAACGTGTCCCCACATCATCTCACTTTCCATTATCCTTGGAATCTGGCCAATTGCCTCTTTCATCTTTCCGCTGGCCCCAGGCAAATGGAATCTGCCACCGGCACCTGGCTACTGGCAGCTGGCATTTTTTTGGGTTCAATGACATATGGCCGACGACCCCATGCGAGAAGCAAGCGGCCAGAAGCCAGCAGCTAAGATTGCATCGCATATAAAGCTGCCCCAATGGCTCCGGTCAGCTGCGGGTATTGCGGCACGAGTATTTCACGGCCGATCATTTCTTCGGTCATTTTGACCATGTAGGCATTGTGAGCTACCACACCGCCGGTCATGACGACTTTTTCGGTCAGAGCATCCATCTCAAGGACGCGCTTGATCATCGAATAGTAAACACCTTTGACGATATCCGGCATCTCTTTCCCCTGACGGATATTTTCAAGAACTTCGGTTGCCGAAAACACCGTACAGAAGCTTCCCAATTTGACCATATTTTTGGATTGACCGGCAAGAGCATTCATTTCTTCCAGGGAGACATCCAGACGCATGGCCATTTCTTCCAGGAAAGCACCGGTGCCGGCGGCGCATTTACGATTCATTTTAAACCCGGTGCGTTTGCCCGATGCGTCGAGTTTAATGACTTTGTTGTCCTGCCCGCCGATATCGATAATGGTAGTGGCAAACGGAAAGTACAAAAAACAACCCTTGGCATGGCAGCCGATTTCTGTTTTGGTATCCCGGGCAAACGATACATTTTTACGGCCGTATCCGGTTGAAATCGTATTTTTAATGTCACCTTTTTGGGTACCGGCCAATTTTAGCGCCATCGCCAGGCAGGTATCTGCGGTGGCTGCAAAGTCGGTGCCGGATTTTTTAACGGCATGGCCAATCAGGTTTTTGTTGTTATCGAGGATGGCGACTTTAGTGCGCGATGCCCCCACGTCGACACCTGCGAAACATGTTGTTGACTTTGTCATAAAATCGAATCACGATCTCGATCGGGTTTGTTTCCGACGCTTAAGCATAAAAGCTGAATGAACGAGACGTTTTTACAATCTGGTCGCTGATAATTCATTCCGCTTTAATCAGAGGTAGAGCAGAGAGCGGGCCGGTCATTTATTCACTAATGTAAAAAATGAATAACAAGATGCTGCAGGCATTTTGTTATTTTGACTCTAATCCCTTTACCAGCGCGCTGAGAGTGTGATTATATGGCGTCCGGGTTGCTGTGCGGGCACCGTATTCAACAAACTTGCCGTTGATAAAATCAATTTCCGTGCGTCGACCGGCTTCGATATCCATTAACATAGACGGTTTGTGGTCGCCGGCATTGCGCATGTACGCCATGGCATGGGGATAAAAATCCCAGCCCAGATCGATTTCATTGGCACGGGCGACCTGGATGCATTCTTTTACCAGGGCATCGACAATCTCGTAGACGATGGGATCGTTCATTGCGCGCGACATGGTCAGACCGGTTACGGCGCACACCGGATTCATGCAAGCATTCATAACGCTCTTGCGCCAGACCATTGAAATGATGTTTTCGGTGTGCTCGGTTTCCAGCCCGCATTTGCTCAGCGTATCGGCAACGGCAATGGCAGCATCACGGGATTGAGGGTCCAGTTCCTGAATGTAATGCGGCGGGTGGTGAAAGGGCACTTTGACATGGGCCGGCCCCGCCAGACCGCATCCGTAATTGACGACGGCGCGCATCACATCCGTCTTACCCAGTATCTCTGCCAGTTCCAATTCAGTATCAATACCGTTTTGCCAGCTGACAATGGCCAGCCCCTCTTTGTAAAAGCCTTCAATGGCCGATGCAATCAACGGCAGGGCATTGGCTTTGACGGTGATAAAGATCACATCCGGGTCGTGGTCAGCTATTTCGTCAATGGTTGTGCAGGTCCGGGTGACCTTGTGCTGCATATTTTCGGCGCCTTCCAGAATAATACCGGGATCCAGCGCCGGCGCCAGCAGGTCCGGGATGACATCACAAAGGGTGACCTCATAACCGCCTTTGGCCAGAAAGCAGGCAACAATGCATCCCACCGGTCCGGCTCCAACCACCGCAAAAGACTGGGGACTAAAATTGGAAGCGTCACTCATTATTAACCTCTCCTTATTTGAAGTTAAAGTGAAAAAAGTTAAAAAAAGGAATTAATAATCATTAAAAAATAGACAGAATGCCTTAATTTTAGGCATTTCCAACTTTAGTCATTTTAGGCACTTGCTGAAACAATCGAAACTTTGATTATTGAAAATGCTAACGTTTAATTGCTCAAATCTCCACGCGCCAGCTCTTACCTTTCCTGTCTGGGGCGTTCGTCTATGACGCGCACGGCCTTGCCTTCGCTGCGCGCTATGGCCTTCGCATCGACCACTTCCACATTGACGCCAATACCCATATTGCCTTTGATGTGGCCTGCGATTTTGCCTTCGATTTCATGTCTGCGATCTTCACCGGCTTCATAAATTTCTTTTTTGCCCTCCACACGAACACTCAGGTGGTCCAGATAGCCTTTTTTGCTTACGACCAGCTGGTATTGCGGTTCGACTTCTTCGATTTCCAGCAGAAGCGCCTCAATTTGAGATGGGAAAACGTTTACACCGCTGATGATGAGCATATCGTCTGAGCGACCGTAAATTTTATCCATTCGAATAAAAGTGCGGCCCTCATGGCCGGGCTCGCGCCACAAACGCGTAATGTCTTTGGTGCGATAACGAATCATCGGCATGGCGCGGCGCTGCAGAGACGTAAAAATAAGCTCACCCTTTTCGCCTTCCGGCAGGGGCTCCAGGGTCTGCGGATCGACGACCTCAGCCAGGAAATGATCTTCATTGATATACAGGCCATTTTGATCCTCTGCATCATAAGCCACACCGGGCCCGCAAAGCTCGGTCAAACCGAATGCTTCCTGGGCCTTAATTCCCATGCGTTCTTCGATCTCCTGCCGCATGGCCTCGGTCCAGGGTTCGGCGCCGAACACCCCGACCCGCAACGGCAGTTTACGAATATCGACCTTCATTTCTTCGGCGCGTTCGGCAATCGTCAGCGCATAGGAGGGCGTCGCGAATAAAACGGTCGATCCAAAATCCTGCATGATGGTGATCTGGCGTTCGGTCATTCCGGCTCCGGTTGGCACTACCGCGCAGCCTAAGGCCGTCGCGCCCTGGTGAAAGCCGAGGCCACCGGTAAAAAGTCCATGGCCGTAGGCGTTTTGAACCACATCTTCCTTGCGGATACCGGCGGCATAGAGGTTGCGGCACATACATTCGATCCATTGATCTAAATCTTCCTGGGTGTAAGGGCCGGTGATGGGTTTGCCGGTCGTGCCCGAAGACGCATGCACCCTGACCACCTTTTTCAGGGGCACGGCACACAGCCCAAAGGGATAATTGTCTCTCAAATCCGTTTTGACGGTAAAGGGCAGTTTGGCGACATCTTCGAGGCTTTTGAGATCCTGGGCTGAGACCCCCATTTCATCGAATTTATTTTTATAGAACGGCACCTTCTCAGATACCCAGGCAACGGTCTCTTTCAGTTTTTCCAGCTGAAATTTTTTAAGCTCTTCCACCGGCATGCATTCAAACTTATCGTTCCAGGGCATGATCTTCCTCCTTTTTGGGTAACGAAATTGTTCTGTTGGCCATATAATGCAATTCTATTTGAAAAACGAACGGGCCGCTGCGGTAGGATTGCCGTGCGCTGTCCGTTTTGCCGTCAATCCGGGGTTTGAAGCATTATCGCCGTAAAATCAATCGGACTTGGCGGCGGCTTCAAAACCAAGGTCAAAGGCCTTGATGTTGGTGTCGATAAAGGCCTTTTTGGTGGACGTCCGAATCGCTTCTTTAACATTTCCGGCCGACACCGGCATAAGCCCGGTTTGAATCAACGAGCCCAGCAAGACCATGTTTAAAGACATAAAATTGCCGGCCTCTTTTGCCAGGGCCAGGGCATCAAAAGCCACCAGCCGGGCGGTTTTCTGGCGGATCAATTCCTGAATCTGATTTAATTCCGGATATGTGCCCTGTCCGATGGACACGGTGAACGGCGGCAGGGGGGCCGTGTTGGTGATGACGACCGTATCGGCATTGCATTTGTTTAAAGCGCGCAGTGTTTCTGAAGGCTCGAAACCCAGCAGTACATCCGCTTCACCGTCTGAGATAATCGTACTTTCCGCATCACCAAAAACGACTGCGGACTCA
>JASFIG010000082.1:0-14381 GCA_050122795.1 Desulfobacterales bacterium | reverse complement strand
GCAATGCGCTGGCGGATCGGGCTCATTGGTTTGCGCGTGCTTCTTTCTTCGTCGCTCTCGGTTGTCTCAGCAGACGGTTGCGGCGGAGGTTGGGCGGCTTTTTGCAGCGGTTCAGCGCCTGAGTCCGGCGCCGGTGGTTGCAATCCTTCCAGGAACAAAATGACGTCTCCTTTGGTGATGCGTCCGGCAGGCCCGCTTCCGGCAATCTGGGCCGGATCCAGGTTTTTTTCAGCGATCAAGCGGCGTACCGAAGGCGCCAGGCCATCCAAATCCTGCGACGGTTCCGCCGGTGTCGTTTCGGGTTGTGGCGGTGGCGGTTCCGCGGCCGTCGGTGCGGACGCTTCCGGAGCCGGCTCCTCTGGCTCCTGGGGTTTTGCGGCGGGTGGTTGTTTTTCCTCTTCCTCGGGCGCTGCGGCTTTCGGCGCCGCCGCTGTATCAATGGTGCCGACCACCGCTCCGATGGCCACTGTTTCGCCCTCCTGAACTTTGATGGCAAGCACGCCCGCGGCTTCGGAAACAACTTCTAAAGTGACTTTATCGGTTTCAATCACAAAAAGCGGTTCGTCTTTGTTGACTGTATCACCATCGCTTTTGAACCACTGGGCCAGCAATGCCTCCGTCACCGATTCGCCCACGCTGGGGACTTTCACTTCAACGACCATTTTGTCTCCTGATATGTCTAAAGTTACCAATCCGGTAAATGTTACAGCGCCTGTATCATCTACAGCTACTGGCGTCTGGCTTCGACTCGGCTGAGCCCTTCGGCCGTGAGCTCAGGGCCGAACGGCTCGTCGCAGGCTGGCAGCTGGCTGAAATAGGGCAAAAGTCGTGCATGAATGACCAAGGGCCAGCAGCCAGTAGCGAGCAGCCAGGAGCGATTCTACCCTGTGGCTGCCTTGCCTTTATCCTTACGGATGGCCGGAGGCCCCAGGGCCTGCGAGATTATGGCCTGTTGGTCCAATTTCGCCAGGCCCGGAAAGCCGGAGGCCGGGCTGGAAGATGCTTTTCTGCCGATATAATTAAATGATTTTGGGGAAGAGGCGTTCAGGCGCGCCTGCACAAATTGCCACCCGCCCATATTTTGAGGCTCTTCCTGGACCCAGAGCCATTTTTTAGCCTGGCGATATTTTTGGAAAATCTTTTTTAGCTGTGATTCTGGAAACGGATAGAATTGTTCGAGCCGCAGGATGGCAATATCTGTTTTGTCCATTTCGTTGCGGTTTTGAAATAGTTCATAAAATATCTTTCCGCTGCAGACCATAACGGTCGTTGCCTGTTTTACGCCGGTGGGATCATCCAATACAGGCTGAAAATGGCCAACAGACATGTCGTCAAGGGTCGATACCGCCAGCGGATGGCGCAAAAGGCTTTTGGGGGTCATCACGACATGAGGCTTGCGAAACTCTGCTTTGACCTGGCGCCGCAACAAATGGAAATATTGGGCCGGGGTGGTCGGGTTGCTTACCTGGATGTTGTCATCGGCACACAGCTGTAAAAATCGTTCAAGTCGTGCACTTGAATGTTCGGGGCCCATGCCTTCATATCCGTGGGGCAGCAAAAGGGTCAGGCCGCTGAGCCGCTGCCACTTGGTTTCCCCACTGGCGATAAACAGATCGATGACAGACTGGGCATTGTTAACAAAGTCGCCGAATTGCGCTTCCCACATCACCAGACAGTCGGGCCTGGCCAGAGAATAACCGTATTCGAAGCCCAGCACGCCGGCCTCCGATAAAAGGCTGTCGTAAACGTAAAACCGGGCCCGATCAGCATCGATCGAATTCAAAGGGGTGTAGCGCGTTTCATTCTGAATATCGATTAGGGCACTGTGCCGCTGACTGAAAGTGCCGCGGCTGCTATCCTGGCCACTCAGTCGGACGCTAAAGCCCTCATTTAGCAAAGATGCAAACGCCAGCGATTCGGCATTGGCCCAGTCGATACCTTTGCCCTGCTCAACTGATTCCAGGCGTTTTTTCAACAGGCGCTGGAGTTTCGGGTTCAGGTTAAATGCGTCCGGAACCGCATTTAATTTTTTGGCCAGTCGCAGCAGGATGTCTTTATCAACACCGGTGGGTACCGGCTCCCGGGGATAAGTGGCGCTGATGCCATCCCATTCATCATAAAAGCGGGACTCGGGAAACGGGCATTCACTGCCGTGAACGCTGGCATAAGCCCGGTCCAACTGGCTGTTGATCTCCGCCGTCAGCCGGTCGAGATCCTCCTGACGCACAGTACCTTCATTTATCAGTTTTTCGGCGTATAGCTGTCGCAAAGATGGCCGTTGACGAATACGGTCATACATTCCGGGTTGGGTAAAATAGGGTTCATCGCCTTCGTTATGCCCGTAACGGCGGTAGCAGACCAGATCGATGACGACATCTTTGCCAAATTCACGCCGGTAATCGGCGGCCAGCCGCATGACATGCACGACGGCCTCAGGATTTTCGCCGTGCACGTGAAAAATGGGTACCATCAGCATTTTGGCGATATCAGTGGAATAACGGGTAGAGCGCGCATTTTCCGGAAGGGTGGTATAGCCAATTTGATTGTTGATAATGATGTGAATCGTGCCGCCGGTCTTGTAGCCCTGCAATTGCGACATGTTCAAAGTTTCAGCTACAATACCCTGCCCTGCGAAAGCGGCATCGCCGTGCATCAGCAACGGCATGACTTGGGCACCGCTGCGATCGCCGATCAAATCCTGGCGGGCGCGGGTAAATCCCTCAACCACCGGGTTGACGGCTTCGAGGTGACTGGGATTGTTCATTAAAAAAATGCGCAATGGTTGACCGTTGAGGGCTTTAAGGTCGGCCAGATATCCATTATGGTACTTTACATCACCCGCACCTACAACTTCTTCGGGATTGTAACAGCTTTCAAACTCGCTCAGTATATCTTCATAGGGCCTTTGCAGGATATTGGCCTGCACATTCAAGCGTCCGCGGTGCGCCATACCGAAGATAATTTCTTCACAGCCAAATTCGGCTACATGCTGGATTAAAAAATCAAGGCCTGCAATCAGGGCTTCTCCGCCTTCCAGGGAAAAGCGCGTGACGCCGATGTATTTTTTATTCAAGAAATGCTCAAAAAGCGTTGCCCTGGCGAGACTATTTAAAATACGCTGTTTGGCATCCGGCTCCAGACGGGGCTGGTTGCGATTCGGTTCCATGCGGTTTAGCAACCAACGGCGTTCCGAAGGGTCCTGCAGATGCATGAATTCCACCCCGACGGAGTGACAGTAGGTTTCTTTAAGTGCCCGAATGATTTCTTTCAGGGGCGCGTGTCCTGAGGCGGTAAAGCGGCGCGTGAAAAAGGTGCGCTCCAGATCCTCCGGCGTCAGGTTAAAAGCCTGCAGATCCAGAAGGGGGTGCGAGGTGGGGCAGGCTGCCAGCGGGTCAAGGCATGCGAGCAAATGACCCAGGTCGCGGTACCGATATATGAGCGATTCAACCCGCGATTGCTTTAAAAGCTGTTCCTCGTCAAAGCCCTCAGCGGCTTCAGGTGCGCCGGAAGCCGCCAGTTCAAATCCTTCAAAAAAAAAGCGCCAGTCCTTGGAAACGCTGGTGGGATCCGCCTTCCATCGTTTGTATTGCGCCTCGATGTATTCGGCATTCCAAGCGGCAGATAGGTCCATGGTGATTTTACCTTTTTTCAAATGAACGTCAGCATCCGTAATTTACAAGGCGATCATAAGGAAAACCCCTATACCTGTCAATTGCTATTTCATGGGGCGATCGAGAGGCTATTTGATAGAAATTTTGTTTTTTAAATGGTATGCTATAAGTATGATCGATGGCGTTATTCTGTGCACGTTTGGCGAAACCGCTGGCGATGCATATTTTGCAGAGTAAAGTTCAAATGACATCATTTGCATTACCTCAATCAGAATCTGAATTCAAGGAATGGTTGCTTGAACTGGTCAACACGCTGACGGCCCTGATTGAAGAAAGGGATCCGAAGCTCAAAAAGCACTCCAAAAGGGTGGCCGATAACAGCGCCAACTTCTGCACCAAATATAAATTGCTCGGTGATGATGAAATTTATCAAGTCTATCTTGCCGGGTTATTGCATGATATCGGTTTAATTTTTTCACCGAATACGCTTCTTAAAGATGCGGAAGATCGAAGCGAAGAAGAAAAGGTCCAATTACGTAAACACCCGGTGGTAGGCGAAAAAATTCTTTCCAATCTGAGCACCTTAAGAGATATCTTGCCCCTTATTCGGCACCATCATGAGGCCATGGACGGCAGCGGTTACCCCGATGGCCTGAGCGCTGATGAAATTCCTCTGGGCGCACGCATCATCTGTTTGTTTAACGAACTCGACACCCTGATGTACCCGTTTTCCAAAACATCGGCCGCGACCACCTCGGAGGCGCTGGCCAAAATTAAGCAAGATGCCGGCACACGCTATGACAGCAATCTGATCGATCAATTTGCTGAATACATTGAAGCCACCTCAGCAGATTCTGATGATTATCTAATGGTCAAGGCAAATGACTCCATCAAAGAAATATTTGCCAAGATCATTCACGATTTTACGGCCGGCAATATTGTGCCGCCGGTAATGCCGCAGGTTGTTAAGGAGGTGCAAGCGGCCATCAAAAAATCCAGTTCAACCGCCGAGACGATTGCTGTTGTTATCGAGAAAGATCCGGTCATATCGCTGCGTTTGATATCAGTTGCCAACAGCCCGGTTTATCGTGGAATCCACAAGATTCGAAATTTAAAAGAGGCCATCCCGCGGCTGGGTTTAAAAGAAACCCTGAGCCTTGTAATTGCCATTGCCAACAAAAGCCTGTATGAAACCGAGCATGCCCAATTTAAAATCTTAATGGACAAGCTCTGGGTACATTCGCTGGCTTCCGCTTACGGTGCCAAGCTCATTGCCGAACACCTGAGATTGCCGGAACCGGAAAACTATTTCTTGATGGGGCTGGTGCACGACATCGGCAAGAGTTTACTGCTGAAAGCGTTTACGTCCATCTTCAAGGAGAAAAAAATCAACTTCGATGTCATCCGGGCCAATATACAGCAGGGTCACCTAAGTATCGGTGGTGTCCTGCTGCGTCGCTGGGGTTTTGATGATATTTTCATAAAAGTTGTCTCCGAGCATGAAAAAGATGAATTGCCACCGAATACCGAAAAAGAAATCCTGGTAGTCCATTTGACGAACATGCTGACGCGTAACATCGGTTTTAGCCTGTTTACCGATGCAGTGGATTTGAGCGAGTTGGAATCGGCTAAATTATTGGAAATCGAATCGCAGAAGCTCGATGAAATTGGTGCTGAAATAAGATTGATTGTACAGGATGTTGCCCACCTATTTTAATACGAATTTCAGTTCTTTTCCGGCAGGAAAGACAAATTCCCAGATTTATTAAATGCTATAAAACCAGCCTTTGCGTTATTGCTCTAAAATCATAGTTGAATTCAAAGTCTTCTTTAGTGTAACCTGTTTGCTTGTCATATCTGCAATTATCCTTATTTTAGACCATACGAAAACAGCCTCTTAAGTATCGTATGGATACTTTCAGATCGCAATTGTGCCGGAGGGCCAACGCCTCTGGCACTCGGAATTGGAGGCGGGCATGTCCGGCAGAGTAAGACAATTTCTGCACATTTTGATTTTAAGCGGCTTGCTATTGAATCTCTTTATTTCAATGTCGAGGGGTCAGGACAAACCGAAAGGTCCGCCTCCGGCCCTCGTACGGGTTGCCCCGGTTGAAAGCGGCGAGGTTAGGCCTCTGACGGAATTTATTGGCACGGTGTTTTATGAGGAAGTCTCCGACGTCGCATCCGAGGTAAGCGGAAGGGTTGAAGAGGTGCGCTTTGAAGACGGACAACGCGTCAAACAAAACCAGATTCTTATCAAGCTGGGCGCTGATATACTCAAACAACGGCTGCTGGCAACTTCAGCGACTTATGAGCAAGCTTTATCCGACCTGGAAATTGCGCGCATTGAGCTCAAGCGCATGGAAAAACTCTACAAAACCAAATCGATTTCGCAACAATCCTATGACGAAGACCGTTTTGAGGTAAAAGGAATTGAAAAGCGTGTGGATTCACTTAAGGCTGAAGTTGAACGCATTGAAATCGAACTGCAGATGAAAATAATTCGCGCCCCGTTTGCCGGGATTATCATCAAGCGCCATGTGGATCGCGGTGAATGGCTTTCGGAAGGCGCGACGGTGGCAATACTGGCCAGAGATGACGTGGTCGATGTTGTGGCGGATGTTTCCGAAAAATATATCCCCTTTATTCGGATCGGCATGCCCATCAAAGCGACCATCAATGGCAAGCAGATAACCGGATCGGTCCTGACGATTGTGCCCCGCGGTGATGTCGCCACCCGGACCTTTCCGGTTAAGATTCGAATACCCAATACGCAGGCGCTCTTCGAAGGGATGTCGGCCAGGGTGGAGCTACCGATTGGAAAGCCCCGCGAAACGCTGGTGGTTCCCCGGGACGCCGTCATTTCGGTATTCGGCCAGACCGCGGTTTTTACAGTTCAAGATTCTAAAGCCCAGATGGTCCCGGTGAATGTTATCGGTTATCAGGCTTTGGCTGCCGGAATAGAGGGTGAAGGTCTGACAGAAGGCATGCAGGTGGTGGTCAAAGGCAACGAGCGGCTGCGCAACGGTCAAATGGTCACTACTTTGTCTGAAAATAAATGAGGTTTTTGTTATCTGTTATGGGTTATTCGTCAATTGGGAGTTCAAAAAGCCCTACCAACATGCCGTGCAGCAGTTGGTGTATCTAACCATCAAATTCTAATAACAAATAACGAATAACCATTAACTTTTATCCTTATGAACGCTATCAAATTTTCAATTGAGAAGCCGGTCACCGTCATCGTCTGTGTGATCCTCATCATTCTATTTGGCATCATCGGGCTCAAACGCATGCCCTACCAGTTGAGTCCAACCGTTATCGAACCTGAAATCAGCGTCACCACAACCTGGACCGGCGCCACGCCTTACGAGGTCGAGCGTGAAATTATCGAAGAGCAGGAAAAGGTTTTAAAGGGCATTCCCAGGCTGATGGAGATGGAAAGCGCGTCATCCAATTCTCGTGGTAGTATCACCCTCAGATTCAGCATCGGCACCGATCCGGATGATGCCCTCCTGCGCGTTTCGAATAAACTCAACGAAGTCCCCTCCTATCCGGAAAATGTTGACAAGCCCATCATTACGGCTACCGGCGCTGCCACTTCACCGGTGATCTGGATAGTCCTGAAAACCACCGGGGATAACCCGCAATCGTCCTTCCAGTATCGAACCTATTTTGAAAATAGTATTCGGCAATTTTTGGAAAGAACCCCCGGTGTCGCCGACCTCTTCATCGGCGGCGGCACCGAAAAAGAAATGCATATCATCGTTCAGCCCGAGAAATTGGCAGCTTTTGGCCTGACCATATCAGAGCTGATCGGTATTCTGCGAGACGAAAATATAAACATTTCCGCCGGGATCATGGGCGTCAGCCGGCGGGATTACCGCATTCGGGCCATCGGTGAATTTAGATCATCCGCCGATATCGAAAACATCGTCATTCGTTCCACCGGTCAGCAGCGCATTCGGGTGTCGGATCTGGCGACGGTTGAATTCGGTTATGAAAAATTGACGACAGCCATGATGCACATGGGCCAGGAAGGAATTGCCATCGGGGTCAAACCGGAACCAAACGCCAACATCCTCGAGCTTTCCGATCGATTGGAATCAGTGGTCCAGCGCTTGAACGCCGAAAAATTGGCGCCTGAACAGATCAAGCTTGAGTGGGTATATGATCAACGGCCCTACATCCGGGGCGCCATTAACCTGGTCCGCCAGAATATCTTCATCGGAGGAACCCTCGCTCTAATTGTATTGTTGGTTTTTTTGAGAAATTTTACCTCCACGCTCATAGTTGCCAGCACCATACCGATCAGCATCATCGGCACCTTTATTTTTATGTCTCTGATGGGGCGTAACTTGAACGTGGTCAGTCTGGCCGGGATCGCGTTTGCGGTCGGCATGCTGATTGACAGCGCCATCGTCGTGCTCGAAAACATTGACCGCCACTGCAATATGGGCAAGCCCGCCTATCAAGCATCATACGACGGGGCCCGTGAAGTCTGGGGTGCCATTGTGGCGTCCACTCTGACCACCATTGCTGTCTTTTTGCCGGTCATTTTTATGGAGCAGGAGGCCGGACAGCTGTTTCGCGATATCGCCATTGCGGTCACCTTTGCCGTTTCTCTGAGTTTGTTTGTCTCTGTTTCGGTGATTCCGATGTTTTCCGGGCGACTTTTTGAATTAACCGGAAGCAAAAACTCTTGTCAGACGCGCACACGGATCGGCAGTGATGCCGGTACCCGCATGATCAACGGCATGATGGCCGTGGTGCAGGGGGTCACCCAAAATTGGATAACCCGGGTCGCCACTGTTCTGGTTTTAAGTTCGATTTCAATTTTCGGCGTCTGGATGCTACTTCCAAAGGCGGAATATTTGCCCCAGGGCAACCGCAATCTGGTGATTAACATATTAATTCCACCACCGGGTCTGTCATACGAAGAGCGCAGGGCCATCGGGGAACATATCTATCGCGTTAATGAGTCCTATTTCGGCAAAGACCACAACGGTTTTCCCGGCATCAAAAACATGTTTTATGTGGGCGCCGAGCAGCTCATGCTCTTTGGCGCCACCAGCATACATGAACAGCGCGCCGGTGAAATGCTGCCATTGTTTCAGCGCACGATCTTTTCGATTCCCGGCATGTTCGGTGTGAGCACACAAGCCGGCGTGTTCCAGACCTCACTGGGGCGCGGCCGGACCATTGAAGTCAATGTCAGCGGAGATGATTTAAATCGTATCGTCCAGGTGGCCGGTGCCATGTACGGTGCTATTTTGAAAGAAATTCCCGGCTCCCAGATACGACCGGTGCCGTCGCTGGAGCTGCTGTTTCCTGAAGCGCGCTTGGTACCGTTGCGGGATCGTCTCAAAGCAGTTAATTTAACCGCCCGGGATTTTGGGGTTGCATTAGATGTTCTCATGGACGGCCGCGATATCGGGGATTTTAAAGAGGAAGGTCAGAAAAAAATCGACCTCATTTTAAAAGCCTCCGAAGCAGACATTCACACTCCAGAGAAACTGTACCATTCCATGATCGCCATCCCCGGCGGGCGGATTGTTCCAATTTCTTCTCTCTCACAGCTGGAGCGCACCACCGGCATCACTGAGATCCGCCATATCGAACGGCAGCGAACCATAACGCTCCAGGTCACCCCGCCATTTTCGGTTCCGTTGCAGCAAGCCATGGAAACCATCACCACCCGGATCATTGAGCCGATGGCCGGACAGGAAATGTTGCGGGGGACCGATGTCAGACAGAGCGGTGTGGCCGACAAGCTGACCGAGACCCGTCAAACCCTGCAGTGGGATTTTATCCTGGCGGCCATCATCGCCTATTTGCTCATGTCGGCATTGTTCGGCAATTTTGTTTATCCGCTGATCATTATGTTTACCCTGCCGCTGGCAGCGGTCGGGGGATTTTTAGGGCTTAAGCTGGTGAACGGGTTTATTGCGCCCCAGCCCTTCGATATTCTCACCATGCTGGGATTTATCATTCTGGTTGGTGTGGTGGTCAACAATGCAATCTTGATTGTTCATCAGGCGTTAAACAACATCCGCTTTCATGGCATGTCCCATCGCGAAGCGGTGCTAACATCCACACGCACCCGCTTGAGACCGATTTACATGAGTGCGTCCACCTCCATTTTTGGCATGCTGCCGCTGGTGTTGGTACCCGGCCCCGGATCCGAATTTTACAGAGGGCTTGGCAGTGTGGTTTTAGGCGGTTTGGCCATTTCGACAATCTTTACTGTGCTTGTCGTCCCGGCTCTGTTGATGTTTGCTATTAAAATGGAACGGCTCCCAAAGTGATGATCATATTTTTGCCCTTCTCCATCTTCCTATCCGGAAAATGAACCTTGTCAATGGTTCTATCCGTATTAAGTTATGCTCTTTTATTTTTTTGAATTATCCAGATAATGAATTACGTTATAAAGGTAAAACAAATAACCGATAACCGTAATGGCGAGAAAAATTTATTTCATCGAATCAACGGTTATGATAAAGGAGAACATTCATGATTGATAAGAAAGAACTTTGCCAGAAAATTGTTGCATTGTACCCGGACGTAGGTCAGTGCGGCATTGATGTTAAGGTTGAATTTGATCAGGATCAGAATACCTGGGTGGTGGATCTAAAAAAAGATAAGATCGAGTTGAAAACCTTTTTGGAAGAAGGGGATGCCGAAAAATGTATGCTCGGCGAACAGTGCGTCAGCCTCGGCATCGAAATCGCTCAACTCAGAGCCAATATTGAACGTATGCCGGCTCGATAAACTCGTAGCGGGCATCATGCCACTCTTTAAGGCCACGTGGTCTTATACCTTTTTCAGCGTCATTCAACGGGTTCAAAAGTTCAACGTTCAAAGGTTCAGAGGTTAGATAAAAGCAAAAGCGTTTAGCATTGATTTTTACAGGCTCATTTACAACCCATGAACCTCTGAACCCGGAACCCAGAACCGACAATTACGTAAATATGACGTATCGCAAAGAGAAAGATACCATGGGAACTGTTATGGTTCCGCAAAGCGCCTACTATGGAGCCCAAACCCAGCGCGCGGTCGATAACTTTCCCATCGGTCACCTAACACTACCGGACGCGTTTATTCATGCCCTGGCCTTGCTCAAAAAATGCGCCGCCAGAGTCAACAGGGACCTGGGGTTGTTGGATCGCAAACTGTCCGGTGCCATTGAGGCGGCCGCTCAGGAGGTTATGGATGGTCAGTTGGATGACCAGTTTGTCGTTAATGTCTTTCAGACCGGATCCGGCACGTCCACCAACATGAATATGAATGAGGTCGTTGCCTGCCGCGCCAATGAAATTTTAAGCGGTAAAAAAAGCGGCAAAACACCCGTTCACCCCAATGATCATGTCAATCTGGGCCAGTCGAGCAATGATGTGATCCCTTCGGTGATCCATATCGCGGCCATGGTGGCCATCCGGCAGAATCTCATGCCTGCCCTGCAGTCACTTCAAAAAGCCCTGGCGCAAAAGGCCCGAAAGTTCGCCAAAATTCAAAAAATTGGCCGGACCCATTTGCAGGATGCGGTTCCGATGCTGCTGGGGCAGGAATTTTCCGGTTACGCCCGCCAGATCGAACTGGGGATCGATAGAATAGCTGCGGTCGAAGGCCGACTTTGCGAGCTGGCTCTGGGCGGTACGGCCGTGGGCACCGGCATCAATGCCCATCCCGAATTTGCCGGCCAGGTGATTGCCTTGGTGTCTTCTCATACGAGCATTGAATTTCAGGAAGCGACCAATCATTTCGAGGCTCAGGCGGCGCAGGATGCCGCTGTCGAGACCAGCGGTGCCCTGAAAACCCTGGCGGTGAGTCTGGTCAAAATTGCCAACGATATACGATGGCTGGCCTCCGGTCCGCGCTGCGGCATCGGCGAAATCAACCTGCCGTCCTTACAGCCGGGCTCTTCCATCATGCCGGGTAAAGTCAATCCGGTAATTCCTGAAGCCGTTATCCAGGTGGCCGCCCAGGTCATGGGCAATGACACCACGATTATGATGGGCGGGCAGGGCGGCAATTTTGAGCTGAATGCCATGTTGCCGGTGATGGCCTTCAACCTGTTACAGTCGATTGAATTGCTTGCAGCCGCGGCAGATGTGTTCGCCCGAAAATGCATTGACGGCATTCTTGCGAACCAAGAAGCCTGTGCAGGCTATATCGAGCAAAGCCTGGCACTGGCGACCGGTCTGGTTCCCAAGATTGGATATGATCAGGCGGCGGCTGTTTCAAAAAAAGCTTACGAAACCGGCAAAACGGTACGGCAGGTTGTGCTGGACGAAAAAATACTCACTGAAAAAGAATTTGACCAGTGGCTGCAGGATCAATTTAAATAATCCGTAACGTGACAAGTACCAGGAGCTGTTTGGAAGTTAATGAATAATGACGACAGCAAGCGTTTTACCACGAAAGCACGAAAGGACGAAAAAACGAAAAGAAATAAAAACAAAATGATTTCGTGTTTTCGTGGTTAGCTTTTTACATAATTGCTCAATAGCTTTTGCCGTTGCAAGGAAAAGGAGAACGATGTATGGCCAGAAAGTACTACAAAGTTAAAACAGCGTGTCCCCAATGCGGTTGCACTGAACTGACGACTTTAACCCCTGAGCAAATTAAAGAAAAATACGGAGATGTTGCCAATTTCGACATGGAATGCGGCGAATGCATGGAAAAATATACCGCTGATAGAAAAACTGCCTGTCCGGAATGGGATGAAGACTGCAAGCTTCAGGAGGAATGAAGCCAATGGCCGAAACATCGTGCCAGTATGATTTTACGGGCTTAGACCGTCTGAAGCTTTTTTGGGCACTCTCCAGAACCCCTCACGGTCTGTTGGATATGTCCACCGCCGCACTGGCGTCGTTGTTATGGTTGGGACATTTCCCCTCGTTCAAAATAATTGCGTTGGGGCTGATAACCGTGTTCGCCGGCTATACGGCCGTTTATGCCCTTAATGATGTTATCGGTTACCCCTCGGACAAAAAGAAACTTCAACAGGGAAATTTACGGGAGGTCGATGACTGCCAGGATCTCGATGCCATGCTTGTTCGTCATCCCATGGCTCGCGGCCTGCTGAGCTTTAAGGAAGGATTGGTCTGGTCAATTGCCTGGGGGCTTTTGGCTTTAATAGGTGCCTACCTGTTAAACCCGATATGTGTTTTGATATTTGTTGGGGGTTGCACACTTGAAACCATCTATTGTTACATGTGGAATCTCAGCCCCTACCGCACTGTGGTCAGCGGTGTCGTTAAAGCCGCCGGTCCGATCGCGGCCGTATTTGCCGTTGATCCGAATCCGGCTGTTTCCTATCTGGTCGTTTTATTTTTGCTGTTATTTTTCTGGGAAGTCGGTGGCCAAAATGTTCCCAATGACTGGATCGATTTGCAGGAGGATGTTCGTTTCGGGGCCCGCACCATCCCCATTCGATTCGGGCTTGAACAGTCCAATATCATTATATTCGGTTCCATTATGCTGACGTTGATCCTGTCGGGTGTTTTGCTGACATTATCTCCGATCACCTTCGGGCTTCCATTTATCATCGGCTTTGCTCTGGTGGGATTTTATTTTCTGCTGTTGCCGACGATTACGTTATTCCGGACGGACGAAAATTCTCACGCCATGATTCTGTTTAACAAGGCCAGTTATTACCCGCTGGCGATGCTGGTTGTTGTGGTTGTTAAATTGATTTTCTGATCGGGCAATTTTGAGGAGGATATCGATGCAGGAATTTACCAGTGCCGAGCTTGAAAAATACGACGGTAAAGAGGGCCGGCCCATCTATATTGCCTATAAAGGCAAGGTCTATGATGTAACCAACAGCAAATTATGGCAAAACGGCCTGCACATGAAGCGCCACCATGCCGGTGCCGATTTGACAACCGACATCCAGGGGGCGCCGCACGAGCCCGATGTATTGGACAGATACCCTCAGGTGGGTATGCTAAAAGAAGAAGCCATTGCTGCCGAACCTGAGATGCCGCGCTTTTTGGCCTGGCTTTTGGAAAAACAGCCATTTCTCAGACGCCATCCCCACCCAATGACGGTTCATTTTCCGATTGTGTTTACCTTTTCAACATCGGTTTTCAATATTCTGTATTTGTTTACAGGGATCAAATCATTCGAGATCACCGCCCTGCATAGCCTGGCGGCCGGTATTTTGTTTACCGCTGTCGGCATTGCCACCGGTATTTACACCTGGTGGTTGAACTACCTGGCACAACCCATGAGAGCGGTAAAAATTAAAATACCGCTGACCTTCAGTCTGCTTGTGACCCAGATCATACTTTTCATCTGGCGCATTGCGGACCCGACCGTCCTGGATTCCCTCCAGGGCGCCAGCATTCTTTATCTGCTGCTTGTGCTGGCGTTGATTCCGATCATAACGATCATCGGATGGTTTGGGGCGTCGATGACCTTTCCCGTTGAAAAACACTAAAACGCGTTTCTGAACGCTCATCTCTTGGCCCAGGGCTGTGTTGTCCCGCGAATTGAAATACTCACGTACTTCGTGTACGCTCCGTTTTCAATTCACGGGACGCCTTGCCCTGAACCAAAACCTGAGCGTTCAGAAACGCGTTTAGTTTTTCAAATTTATTATAGTATACGCTCGGATTTTGAAGTGGCCCACGCCGTGGCCTCGAACAAAATCGAATACCCTAAAAAGCGGTTTCGTTTCTGAGTCGATGCGAGCGTCAGCTCCCATGCGGAAAGTGTGGCGATGGGTTGAGCGGATGCGTTTGAGATGTGAAGAGGCTTGATGAA
>JASFIG010000081.1:0-14532 GCA_050122795.1 Desulfobacterales bacterium | reverse complement strand
TCGATCAATTGCAAAAGCAACTGGTGGGCTATATCGGCAGCACCGCCCGCGGGTATTATCCGGTAGCCGGACAGTCGGCACTCTTTATGGAGATTGCTCCCGGCATAGAAATCAATGCGATTACCGACATCGTTTTGAAGAAAGCCAATGTTATGCCGGGCGCTATGGTCGTGGAAAGAACTTTTGGCATGTTAGAGGTCCATGCAGATTCTCCAGCCGACGTCAAACAGGCCGGTGATGTGATTCTGGATTATCTGGGTGTCACAGAAAATGAGCGTCTGAAGCCAAAAATTCTGGCCGCAGAAACCATCGAACGCATGGACCCTTACATGGGCCAAATCGTTAATCGTTTCCGCGCTGCCAGCATGATGATCGAGGACGAAACCCTGTACATCCTTGAATGTGTGCCTGCCGGTTATGCCGGTTATGCCGCCAATGAAGCCGAAAAAGCCGCTGATATAAAGTTAATTCACGTGACGGTTTTTGGAGCCTCCGGTCGCGTCTACCTGGCAGGTACGACTTCCGAGGTCCAGGCCGCCAAAGAGGCTGCCGAGGGCTGCCTGCTTGCGCTCCCGGGAAAGGACTTTTGACATATGCAATCAGCCAGAAAAGATCTTTTTGAAAAAATCATCAAAGTATACCCCGAGCTTTCACCCAAAAAAAGGCGCGTTGCCGATTTGATTTTAAAAGATCATAAAAAGATTTTTTTGATGACGGCAAAAGAAATCGCTCAGGAATGCAACGTCAGCGAACCGACGATTATCCGTTTTGTCAACGACCTGGGATTTTCGGGATACATGGATTTTGTTCAGTACATGAAAGGCCTTTTGCACATTGAATTAACCGCCGTGGAACGACTGCAGAAGGCCAGCCAGCAGATTGACGAACAAAACACCCTGGATAAGTACTGTCAAAATGCCATTAAAAATATTGAAAATTTGCGCAATGCCATCAGCGCCAAAGATCTTAAAAAAATTGCCAGAACGATTTTCAAGGCCAAAAATGTGTATGTCGTCGGCTACCGCGCTTCGGCCATCCTGGCCTATTATTTCGGCTATCTTCTGAAAAAGATACGCAACGACGTGTATCTGGACACCTCGCTCTCATGGGAGATTAAGGATTTGATCGTCCGCAACGCTAAATCCGATGTCATGTTTGTTGTCGCTTTCCCCCGCTATCCCAGCAAAACGATCGAATTGATCCAGCTGGCCAAAAAATACAAAGTAAAAATAGTCGGGCTCAGTGATACGCCAAAATCCCCCATCGTCACGCTGGCCGACCAGTATATCATCATCGACCTGGAGTCGATTTCTTTTATCGATCCTTTTGCGCATGTGATTGCCTACCTCAGTGCCCTAATCCATGAAATCACTTTCCTGGATGAAAGCAAAGCCGTGCGTTATCTGGCTAAATTTGACGAAGGCGTTAAGGTCGGCAATGAATTTTACACCGACGATGGGATGGGTGAAGAGGCGCCGGAACAGGATCACATGTCGTATCTGAGCGCCTTTTACCCGATGGATACCAAAAGTTCATGAAAGATAAGCTAAACGCAATCAACACACATATCAACTGCACCCGAAAGCGTCCTTTGAGGCCGGGGCGATGCAACCCGTAAAAGGGCTGGAGATGATCCATGAAACTGGATGAGCGCGGAATCGAGCAAATTGTTGAGACGGTCATCAAGCGCTTACAGAAGGAAGGCGTCGAATTCTCCGCACCCGACCGCTCGCCCGAATCATCCAGCACCCCATCCGATGGCGTTTTTCATGAAATTGAAGATGCCATCGAGGCTGCAGCCGATGCCCAAAAACAGTTACTGTCCCTACCCCTAAAAGCTCGCGAGCAAATCATTCAAGCCATACGGGATGTCGGCAATGCCAATGCTGAGACGTATGGCCGTATGGAATTCGAGGAAACCGGTCTCGGAAAAAGCCAAGATAATGTTAAAAAAAATCAAGCGGCCTGCCTGGTCTTGGGTATGGAAGACTTGCAGCCGGAGGTGTTCAGCGGTGATAAGGGCGTTACCATCATCGAGCGCACACCGGTGGGCGTAATTGCCTCGGTCAATCCGGTCACCAATGGCGCGCCGACCATTCTGTTCAATGCCATTATGATGCTGGCCGGCGGCAACACGGTCGTCAATAACCCGCATCCCAAAACCCGCAAGGTTTCAGCACGGGTTATCCGGGATCTGAATCAGGCAATTGTGGCTGCCGGCGGTCCTGCCAATTGCGTCTGCTGTCTTGAAGAGCCTTCGGTGCCATCGGCCCAGGCGCTAATGACCCATCCCAAAATCAAATTGATTGCCGTCACAGGCGGCCACGGTGTGGTGGCCTTTGCCACGCAGACCGGCAAACGTCTGATTGCCGGAGGCCCCGGAAATCCGCCGGTGGTGGTGGATGACACCGCTGATCTGGATCGCGCTGCTGCATGCATTGTCGAAGGGGCCGGCTTTTCAAATTGTATGGCCTGTGCCAGCGAGAAAGAAATCTTTGTCGTCGAACCGGTTGCCGATCAATTCAAGCAAAAATTGAAACAACGTGGGGCCTATGAAATAGATACAGCCCAGGGAGAAGAATTGCTCAAACATATCTTTAAGGAGGTAAACGGCCCCGGTGAGCCCGGTGTTATCAATATGGATTACATCGGCAAACCGCCAAGCTTTATTTTACAGAGTATCGGTCTAAACGTCGGCCCCGAAACCCAGATTGTCATCTTAGAGACCGATGCCTATCATCCCCTGGTCTGGACCGAACAGATCATGCCCGTTTTGCCGTTTATTCGCTGTGCCACTGTCGATGAGGCCATTGACAGAGCAGTTGCCGCCGAACAGGGCAATGGGCACACCATGGCGATTCACTCCAACAACATGCAAAACATTAAAAAAATGGCGGCAAAGGCCAAATGCGCTGCTTTTGTAAAAAACGGATCCTGCGGACTGGCCAGCGTGGGGGTTGCCGCAGAGGGATATACGTCGTTTCACATCGCCACTAACGGTGAGGGACAAACCCGTCCCCGCATGTTCACCCTCATCCGACGATGCGTCTTGGCGGATGATTTTCGTTTCCGCTACGGCCTATGAAAGGATAGATTTGACTATCGATCGAAAACAGATTGAGCTCATCGTCGAAAAGGTTATGGAAGGGTTATCCGCTGCCGGTCAAAATGCTTCGACGAGCAATCCTGCCCAGAGTGGATCCGGCGGCGTTTTTCAAGAAATGGAGGATGCCATCCAGGCAGCCATCGTAGCGCAGCAAGAACTGGTGCGCCTGCCGCTTTCCACCCGAGAAAAGCTGATCCAGACCCTGCGGGATGTGGGCTGGGCCAACCGGGAAGAATATAGCCGCATGGAACTGGAAGAAACCGATCTGGGCGCAGTCGATGGCACTGTATTGAAAATCGAGACGGCCTGCGGAGTTCCGGGCATGGAGGATATTGCCTCTGAAGTTTTCATGGGGGATCGCGGCGTCACCATTAACGAACGCCTTCCGGTGGGGGTAATTGCTTCGATAAATGCAATCACCAATGCGGCGCCGGGCATTATCCACAATGGCATCATGATGCTGGCCGGTGGAAATACTGTCGTGCACAATCCGCATCCGAAAACGAAGATCGTTTCCGCCCGCGTGATCAATGACATTGACGCAGCCATTGTGGCAGCAGGCGGACCCGCTAATTGCATGACCACCGTTGCCGAGCCGGACATCCCGACTGCTCAGTACCTGATGACACACCCGCAAATTGATCTGATTTCGGTTACCGGCGGGCACCGTGTGGTTGAATTTGCCACCAAAACCGGCAAACGTGTCATCGCCGGCGGACCCGGCAACCCGCCGGTGGTGGTTGATGAAACCGCCGATCTGGATCATGCCGCCCAATGCATCATCAGAGGGGCCTCATTCAGTCATTGCACGCCCTGCTCGAGTGAAAAAGAAATTTTTGTGGTTGATTCCGTAGCGGATAAGCTCAAGTCACTTTTAGTCGAATACGGCGCTTTTGAACTCAGCAAAGCCCAGGGCCAGGCCCTGGTCAAAGAAATTTTTAAAGAAATTCGATCCGGACGCACGCCCGGCACGATCAACATGGATTATATCGGCAAGCCCCCGCATGTCATTTTAAAACGCGCCATCGGGCTGGATGTCGCGCCGGAGACCAAAATAGCCATACTGGAAACCGATAAGGAGCATCCCCTGATCTGGACCGAGCAAATCATGCCGATCCTGCCATTTGTTCGCTGCCGGGATGCAAAAGAGGCCATGACCATGGGCGTGGCGGCCGAACAGGGCTTGCGACATACCATCGTCTTTCATTCCAACAGCCTCAACAACCTGGTCTACATGTCCAGCATTGCCGACGCCTCCCAGTTTGTTAAAAACGCCTCGTCTATTGGGGGGTTGGGCGTTGAAGGCGAGGGTTTCAAATCACTGCATATCGCCACCGGCGGTGAAGGACTCGTACGCCCGCGTGTCTACACCTTGATCAGACGCTGCGTGCTGACCGATGATTTCCGGTACCGTATCGGCATCGTATCTGATGAAGCCAGCCCGTAGTCATCCTTGGGGGAATGCGGGTTGTTAATAACGTAAAAGCCTGGAGTTGAGACATGGAGTTGATGAAAAGAGAAAATTATTCGTCCGGGGCGCCCCTGGAAGATAAAATCGGATACAGTCGCGCCGTTAAGGTCGGCAATTTCGTGTTCGTTGGCGGCACGACAACCACGACCCCTCAGGGAGAAGTTGAAGCCGAAGGGGATGCCTATCTCCAGACCAAAATCGTGCTTCAGAAAATCCACCAGGCCCTGCAAAAAGCCGGCGCCAAGCTCACGGAAGTCTATCGGGTTCGTATCTATGTCACCGACATTACCCGGGCCCAGGAATACATGCAGGCCTACGCGGAATTTTTCAAAGAAATCAAACCGGTAACCATATTAGCCGAGGTCAGCGCCCTGGCGCGTCCCGCCCACCTGGTTGAAATCGAGGCCGAAGCGATTATCGGATCTTATCTGGTGCACAAGGCCTAATTGGAAGACTTAGAAATCAAAGCTATTGCTTCTTTATTTATATGGTCGCTAAATTTCGAAATCCGAAGCACGAAATACGAAACAAATCTTAAATCCAAATGTTTTAATGCCCAAAACGATACAACTTTGAAAATTGATCAAACCGAAATGTTGTTTCGGTCATTTGAATATTAGTATTTGCAATTGTTTCGATTTTCGAATTTCGATATTCGGATTTAACTGCTTTAATATCTCTTCTTCATTATATCATAGCGGTTTTGTGAAGATTGACAGTAAAACAGGTATTACGCAAAAATGAGACTGCACCTCTTAGAACACGACCCGATTGACCTGTCTGACACCAACATCACCCAGTGGGCCCATCAAAAGGGATACACCGTGGCTCACACTTACCTGTGCAATGATGAAAAATTGCCCGCCCCGGAAGATTTTGACTGGCTGATGGTCATGGGTGGCTCTCCACATGCCTGGGAAGAAGACGTGCATGCATGGCTACCGCCTGAAAAAAAGTTTATTGCCAAAGCCCTTGCGCACAACAAAATCATTCTGGGTGTCTGTTTTGGCGCCCAGCTGCTGGCAGAAGCGCTGGGCGCGGAGGTCTTTCCCAATCCTGACAAAGAAATCGGCTGGTATGAGGTCACCCTGACACCTGAAGGTCAACAGTCTTATTTGTTTCACAATATGCCACAGCAATTTACAACGTTTCACTGGCACTCGGATCACTTTTCCCTGCCCCCGGATTGCACCCGCCTGGCCTACAGTGAAGCCACCGCCAATCAGGCGTACATACACCCGGAGCGTCCGGTTGCCGGCATCCAGTTTCATCCGGAATATACCTTGGCGATGGTGAAATATTTTGCCCGGGATTGGGGCCATGAATGGGAAATCGGGCCCTATGTGGCCGGTAAAGAAAAAGTGCTGGCTCAAACCGAACGGATTCCGGAAACCTATGAATTGATGGCGACCCTGCTGGATAATATGGACCGTCAATTCAAGATGAAAAACTAAAATTCTTAACAGCTTCTGTCGTGCCATCACTGCCATAGCGATGAAAACCCAGATACGCAGCGGGAAACACAGAGCGAGCATCGAATTTTTCGCGGACCGCGTTCCGAAGACCGTCCAAAAGATACGGTCCCTGCTCCCCGCAACGGTTCCCCTCTGTCACGCCAAATTTGCCGGCGATGAACTCATGTTTATGATCCCGGCCGTCATCGACCCTGAATATCTCAAATCGTCGATTGAAACGGGAGATGTGCTCTACTACCCGATTCAACAGACCATCTGTCTGTTTTTCGGCGACACTATCGTGCCCTTCGGCCGGGGGCCGTTTAATGCCGTTGGAAGGATCGTTGACGGTAGCGCTGATCTCAGGCAGCTGGCGAAAACAATCGTGCATCAGGGATTCCAGTGGGCCCGGTTTACGCAAAGCGACGCTTCGGCCGAAAAAACCCCGGCACCCCTTTCAGAACGAACGGCTGAAATTATTGCCGAAAGGCAAACAATATGGCAGACAGCGCCTCTTGAACTGGAGAATCTAAAATCCCTGCAAAAAGGTCGCGCCGGAAATGCGGCCGTGCGTGTGTATGCCTTTGCAGACGCCTACCGCAACCAGCGAAATTTGTGGCTATTGCGTGATGGTGTCAAGCACGAGAACATCACCGTCGAAACCGCTAAATTACTCCTGGCGCCGATGTTGCGGGAAATGGCCGATCGATGTGATATCTGGGCCCTTTCCACCCCCGGCCGCCTGTTCCGGAAAGCCGCAGGCCCGCCGGCCGAGGTGACAAATTCTGATGAACTCGTCGACCTGCTCGATGAGCTGTTGATATATAACAATCGCTGGTGGCTGTGGCTGGACAGCTGCATCCCGTGGTTTGATCTGGACGTTCAATTGCAGAATGGTTTCTGATCAGCACCACAGCATGCTGCACTAACATAATTTTCAAAACTATCAAATCAAACCGAATCTTACTCGAAAAGGTAGACTGGGAATAAGGTTGTCAGACGGGCATGTTTTTTTCTGGATAGCGCTATGTTGACAATTAACCTAGCGAGTACACAGTGCTCCGATATTTGGGATCATTGCAACGGAACATTTGGATCAACCCATTTTGCAGCTCGGATCCCAAATATCGGAGCACATGCACCTTGAAATTCATAGCGCTTTACAGAAAATGACATGACCGGCTCTATTTAGCTAAATTGCTGTAAAAAAAATAGTAAATATCATTCAAAACCGCTTTGCCACTGGTAAAAGGATCGAGCAGCAATGGCCATACTCTTCGAGCATACCCAAATAAATGGTTTGGAGCTTTCCAATCGGTTTATGCGCTCCGCCACCTGGGAAGGGCTGGCCGATGAAACCGGTGACTGTACGCCCGATCTTATTGAACGAATGGTCGAATTGGCCAGGGGCCGGGTGGGTCTGATCATCACCGGACACACCTACGTTCACCCGGCCGGGCAAGCAACCACGCGCCAACTGGGGGTGGACAACGACGGGCGCATTGCCGGCTTGAGGGAAATGACCGCCGCGGTTCACGCCGAAGGCGGCCGCATTATCATGCAGCTGGCCCATGGCGGGCTCGGGGCGGATTCGCAATTGACCGGGACTGAACTTCTCGGCCCGTCAACCGGAGAGGGTCTGGTCAAGTCCCCGGGTCGGGAAATGACAACCGACGACATCCATCAGGTGGTGGCGTCGTTCGGGCAAGCCGCCCAACGGGCGAAGGCAGGCGGCTTTGACGGCGTCCAAATCCATGCCGCACATGGCTATTTGCTCAGCCAGTTTCTATCGCCCGCATTTAATCAGCGCAGCGATCCCTACGGCGGTACGGTTGAAAACCGCAGCCGGATTGTTGTGGAGGTCCTTGAAAGCATCCGCCAGGCCGTTGGTACTGATTATCCCGTCTTGGTCAAAGTCAATTCCGAAGATTTTTTGAAACAGGGCCTGCCCCAGACGGATTTCTTGCAAGTAGCGTTCGGGCTGGGTGAAGCCGGCATCGATGCGGTTGAAGTCAGTGGCGGCACATTTTTATCCGGGCCTAAGGTTCCCTTTCGCCGGGAGATTACCTTCGAGCGCGATCAGGCTTATTTCCGCAAGGCCGCGCGGGCGCTAAAGAAGATGAGCAAACTTCCAGTCATTCTGGTCGGTGGAATTCGCTCATATCTGCTGGCAGAACGTCTGGTCGGTGAGGGCGTTACGGACTATATTTCCATGTGCCGGCCTTTTATTCGGGAGCCGATGCTCATCAAACGCTGGCAATCCGGTGATTTGCGGAAAGCCACCTGCATTTCATGTAATGGCTGTTTAGGCCCGGCCCGGGCCGGTCACGGCATTCTCTGTGTACAGGATACCCAGTGGAAATCTTAAGACGTAAAAATTATCCGGCTGCGTCCTTTGATGCTGTCGTCGGTTGCAGTCCGATGGTAAAAATCGGCAAGCGTGTATTTATCGGCGGCACCAGCGCCACCAATGATCAGGGAGAAGTTCAAGGCGGCGGTGACCCGTATCGCCAGGCCCGGATCATTTTCAAAAAAATCAACTTGCTTTTGAAGCACAGTGGCGCCAGTACCCGGGATGTGGTGCGTGTGCGCTTTTATGTTACCGACATCGCCCACAGCCAGGACTGCCTCAAAGCCTATTCGGAATGGTTCAGGGACATTAAACCGGCTATCACCCTGGTGGAAGTGGCGGCGCTGGCGCGCGTCGATCGCCTGGTTGAAGTTGAGGCCGAAGCTTTTATCGGGGCGTACCGGACTTCCCGGTTGACAGGACAAGGTCGGATATGAAATAAACGATCTTTAGTTACTGTATGGAAATTAGGCTCTACATTTCTCTTCATATGATTTTGTGCTGCATCTTTTTGGGACTGGCGGGTTTTGCCTGGCGGAGTCGATATGGCCAGAAAATTTGTCTTTATCAAGGATGTTGAGAATCTATTAAAACAGGGCAAAACCGACCTGCAATTGCCCGAAGGCAGCCGATTTTCGCCGGCAGCCTGGGATCTGATCCGTGAAAACAACATCCAGGTTTCATATACTGACCCGCCTTCAGCACCGGTTGATATAGGTGATGAGAAAATTCAGGACCCCAAAATCCAGGAGCAACCGGCACCCACTGACACTAGCACCGACGAGCCGCAGCTGGCAGCAATTGTTTCTGCGGCCAGAGATGTGTCGGGCACGGTGGGCGAAAAGGTGGCCGGCAGTCAATATTTTCTCATATTTGATCACGATGGGAAATTTATCGACATCATTAAGAATCCCTTCTTCGATAGGGGCAAAGATGCCGAGCAAGGGATCGTCAATTTGCTGGCTGCCAGCCAGGTAGCCGCAATTGTCGCTGAAAAATTTGATGAAGCGCTAGGCGATCGACTGACGCAAAAAAACATTCAATTTTTTGAAATATCCGGCCCCATTGAAGAAGCCGTCAAGCTTGTATTCAATCAAAAAGGAGGTGATAAGAGCGTACCGAAAAACTAAAATAATTCGACAATAACCGACTAAGGAGGTGGGTTATGAAAATGAAAAAAATGGTTGTGCTAGGATCTGTGCTTTTTGCAGCGATATTGACGTTTACATTTATTTGCGGGAGCGGTACGTCTCAGGCAGCCGAAAAAGTTTACCGCATGAAAATTCAATCCGCCTATCCGCGTGGCGATTACTCCATGGAACTGCTTAACGAATTTGCGGCGGCAGCGGACAAAAACAGCAAAGGCCAAATAAAAATCCAGGTGTTCGCAGCTCCCGAGATTGTACCGGTAGAGAATTTGTTTGAGGCGACCCAAAAAGGCACCCTTACCATGTTGCATGCAGTGGCCGCAATGTGGGGTGGGATCGTCCCGATCGGTGAGGTGGAGTTTGGCTTGCCCTATGCCTACAATTTGCCCGGTGAACCGGATGTTTATAAGTCCGGCAAGCAAATTCGTGATTTCTTTATGAAAACCGGGTTTGCGGATTTGCTGCGCCAGGAATATGCCAAGCAAGGTCTCTACTGGCTGGACGTGCATTCTTACGGTCCCATATTCACGATGTCCACCAAAAAGGTCACCACCTGCGCCGACATGCAGGGAATGAAATTCCGCGTGGAAGGTTCATGGTCGGATTATTATAACCTGCTGGGGGCCCGTGGTACCTATATCAGCGGTGAGGAAACCTACATGGGACTGAAGCTCGGCACCATCGATGCCTCTCAATGGGATGTCAGCGCCACCACCGGCCTCAAATGGCATGAGGTGGCTCCCTATCGCATCCTGGGCGGACAAAACGATGTCGTCGTAGGGCATATCCTGATGAATCTGGATACATGGAACGAGTTGTCGGATGATCTTAAAAAAGCGCTGAGCGATGCGGCCGAACAGTATTTTCACGACCTCAACAAGTTCTATGAAGGCGAGCTGAAGAAAAACGAGGAACTGGTCAAAGCCGGCAAAGTCATCAACAGCCCCATCGATGCTGCCTGCGATAAAAAACATGAAGAAGCCGCTTATCAAATTTGGGATAAAATTGCCGAGAGAGATGCAGCCGCAGCCCAGGGTATCGAAATAATCAAGGCCTGGAGGAAAACGTTAAAATAATCCTTGATCAAAGGATGATGACAAAGTGCTGAATTAGAAAGCACACTCGACAGGAGGGTGGAGCCCCACCCTCCTGATAATTTTATAATTCGTACCCATAGCAGTGAGTAAAGGTTTTATGTCATGCCGAAAACAGCCAAGACGTTTTTTGACCGAGTAGATGCCGTCGCTGAGAAGGCCGGTAAAATCACCTGTTACCTGGTCTTTATCATCATGCTGATCACCACGGCAGACGTTGTTGCCAGATATGTGTTCAACCACCCTCTGGTCTGGGGCTGGCTTCTCAATCGACAGCTGTTCGGCGTTTTTATCCTTTTTGCAGGCGTTTACACTCTGTACAAAGGTGAGCATATCCGAATAGAAATACTGTACGATCATTTCCCGCAACGATTGAAAACGGTTGCCAGATGGATCGGTTTGCTCGCCTTTATTTCTTTTATGGGCGTACTGGTCTGGCAGGGTGCCTGGATGGGCTGGAATTCACTGATGATGAACGAAAAGGCTGCTGGCGCATTTCGAATTCCCTGGTACCCGTTTAAATTAATGATTCCCACCGTTGCTTTTCTTTTCTTACTTGAAGGCATCGCCGCATTTCGCAGAGACGGTGACTGAACACCGCCCAATTGATTTTTCAATAATTTGAGTAAGCCTTAGCATGGAAAAATGTTCATATGAGTATTGAGCTGACGACGGTTTTATTGTTTGGCGGGTTATTGATTCTCCTGGCTTTAGGAGTTCCGGTCGTTTTTGCGCTTGGCGGCATCAGCGTCCTCATAACTTTATTAATCGGCGGCCCAAACGATCTATTCATCGTTGCCACCACCACCTACCGGCAGATAACCGACCCGGGTCTGATCACCATTCCCCTGTTTCTGCTGATGGGAAACTTTTTGATCCACTCCGGTATTTCCGATCGCCTCTTTCGCGCCCTTAATCTATGGCTGTCCGGTATCAGAGGCGGGCTTGCTATTGTATCGGTTGGTGTGTGCGTCGCCCTGGCCATGTGCGGTGGATTCGGCCCGGGCATTCTCACCATGGGACTCATTGCCGTGCCGGCCATGCTCAAACAGCGCTACAACAAATCTTTGGCCCTCGGCAGTGTGATGGCTGGCGGCGTTTTAGGCGAAATTATACCACCCAGCATTATCATGATTATTTTTGCCTATATTTCGCGAATATCCATCGGTAAAATATTCTTTGGCGGTGCTATCCCCGGTTTTATCACGGCCACTCTATATATCATTTATATTCTGGTCAGATGCTACCTAAAGCCTGAACTCGCACCCAAGATGGCGGACGAAACCTCCTGGAAATCCCGCTGGGTTTCCATCAAAGACATTGTCCTTCCGTCTCTATTGGTCGTTTTGGTGCTGGGATCCATATTTTCAGGAATTGCCACACCGACTGAAGCCGCCGGAGTCGGCGCATTCGGCTCTTTTCTGGTCTGCGCCCTTTACGGGCGGGCCAACTGGAAAGTCATTTCGGATTCATGCATCGAGACCATGAAAATCAGCGGTCTGGCATTGTGGATTCTGGTGTCGGCCACCCTTTTCGGGGTGGTTTACACCAGCGCCGGCGCCCAGGGCATGGTCATGGACATTGTCCAGGCCGTGCCGGTAAATCGCTGGCTCATTCTGATCGCCATGCAAGTCATATTGTTGATCTTCGGCATGTTTATGGACGATTATGCCGTTTTGACCATCTGCGCACCCATTTTTATCCCCATCGCCGTTTATCTGGGCTTCGATCCCGTCTGGTTTGCCATCGTATTTATTCTCAACATGCAGGTGGCTTACTTGACGCCGCCGTTTGGATGGGCGCTTATTTTGATGAAAGGAGTGGCACCACCGGAGGTTCATACCAAAAATATATGGCAGGCCGTGCCGCCATTTGTCCTCATTCAACTGATTGTGCTGATTATAACCATGCTATTCCCTCAGCTGGCTTTGTGGCTGCCGGACAAAATGCTGTAAGCCGGAAACATTTCATTCACGCTTGCAGCCGAATCTTTTTTTATACGCTCCCAAATTCAAATCTCTGAGTGGATGGATGATGTTTGCGGTTACCGTATCGGTCTTGCAAAAATGTAGTCTTCCTGGATATCGGATCCTATCGCAAAGGTTTTGGTACCCAAAATTTCAAATTGCATTTTGGCGTAAAATGCATTTCCCCTCTGGTTTTCCTGCCAGCTGCTCAGCCAGATGGATTCAAATGCTTTGCTGCGGGCGTAGCTGATGCTGGCCTCCATCAGGGCTGCACCAATGCCGTAGCCCAAATATTGCTGCATCGAATAAAGTCTGGCAATCTCAATGGCGGGTAGTTGTTTGACGCAATCCGGAGCCGGGCCCTGATAAAGCTTGGCATACCCCACCCATTTATCCTCTAACTTGGCAATAAAAAAAGTGGCTGCACGATCCAGCAGTTCGGACCTGATCTGATCTTCGGAGAAAGAACGTGCGACATAGCTTTCAAGATCGTCCCTGTTGATGAATCGGGCAAAAGCATCCCTGAAGGTTCTTTCAGCCAGCTTTCTAAGAAAGGCGGCATCGGACGGCTCTGCATGCTGAATGGCTGGTATCTCAATATTCATTTTATTCTATCGAAACTGTTGACTTAGGCTAAAACCTGAAGGTAAATCGCGAGCTCTTTTGGTGAACAATTTGCCCGTAATCTCTCATCCAGCCATTTTCTTCCTCTGACAATGGACCTTTTTCACGAAGTTCAATCAAATTATCTTGGAGTTGTTGACGGGTTTTAGGGCCCGTGAGCACTATGTCGACATGGGGATTGGAAAGGCAGAAGCGATAGCAATCAGATGCGGTCATGACAGGGCCGCTCCAATTTTTTGGACGTTTAAGCAGACCGCGCCATCGTGTGGCTGTATAGGCAATGATAGTTGGTTTGCGTTTGGTGAGGTGGGGAAAAACATCCTGCTCTGCACCCGTATGAGCCGCATTGTAGCGGACCATAAGCATATCCAGTGGTGAATCTTCGGCGAGCTTTCCCGCTCTTTTACGGTCGTGAATGCTCACCCCAAAGGCCCGAACCTTACCTGATTCTCGAAGGGATACCAGCGCGTCAATCGTTGATGACGTCCAGAGACTCGTTCGACCCAGCCAAAAAAGCTGAAAAACATCGAGATAATCCGTCTTTAGCGTCTTAAGCAATCGCTCACAAGCACGTTTGATACTCCCGCCGAAATATCCGGTGGTTGGCCCGGAAGCCAAGATCAACGATTCCCGGTCACGCTTCAGGGCTGCTTTGAGTGCGTTTGATATCTTTCGTGCATTGGGGGTCCAAAGGATATAATTTACACCCTTGTCCAGAGCCCACTCTAAATCCTCACCCTCGATACCATAGTTGGTAGCTAGACCGAGCCGAAACACGCGACGTCCAAAGGGAGAAACAACCCGATACAGGAAATCATCGTTCATTGATAAGGACTCCTTATGACCTGCAATGCGAGACATTCGACGCCGGATAACATCACAATATATTGAGAACATATCGCTGTTTTTTGACTTGTCAAAAATTTTAATCCGTTAATCGAATAGTATCAGAAAAAAGCAACAATTTTAGACCGGCATCAGATTCGATTTTCTTATACCGGTTTTTTATCTATTTTAATACAATATGGTTATGCAGAAAGCTCAAGTGAGGCATACACAACCACGAAGGGCACGAAGGACACGAAAGCATAAAAATAAAATTACATGTTTTCCCTTTGTGATCTTCGTGTTCTTCGTGGTGAGAACCATATCAGATGTATCCAACTGGAGTTTCCAGGATAACCGCGTAATACAATTTTGGACCCGGTACGAAAAATTTCAGATGGCCAAATGAAATGTGCAATAAATTTAAGGGGGGTTCAAAGATTCGATAGAGGCACGCTATCTCTAATTTTAGTAAGATCCAAATTTGCTATAT
>JASFIG010000080.1:0-14550 GCA_050122795.1 Desulfobacterales bacterium | reverse complement strand
AACCACAAAAAGCGTGTCGCCGTATTCGAACACCATCATATTCAGGCCAATTTCACCCAGGCCGCCAAGAGGGATAATTTTTAACATGGCTTTTCATCTACTCCGCTGGATTCAAAATTATCACATATGACGCGACGCACGCATTCCATCAACGCCTCCTTGTTATCGAGACAGTATGCTGTTGTGTCAATCGGCTCCTGGATCGACATGTGAATCTGGCCGGGATTGACCCGGAACTTGCCTTTGGTCATAATTGCACGTGTACCGTTGATGATGATCGGTACAATCGGAACGCCCGCATTAATGGCTGTGACAAAGCCGCCCTTTTTGAAAGGCCGGATTTTACCATCACGGCTGCGCGTGCCCTCCGGAAAAATCAGCACCGATATGCCGTTTCTTATTTTGTCAGCTGCCACCTCAAGACTCTCAAAAGCGGATTGGCGATTTTGGCGGTCAATACTGATATAACCGGCTTTACGCATGGCATGACCGAAAATCGGTATCTTAAAAAGCTCCTTTTTTGCCAGCCAGCGGAACTGAACGGTCAGATGGCCCAGCAGAACCGGTATGTCAAAATTGCTCTGGTGGTTGGGCATGTAGATGTAGGGGTGCTGCGGATCAATACGGGATAGCCCTTCGACAGTGACTTTTATGCGGCTGACCACCAGAATGGAACGCCCCCAAAAGCGGGCAATTTTGTGCAGGATATCGCCAGATTTGACAAAATACGAAAGAACCATAACCGTTAGGCCTAGCACCAGAGTGGCAAGAACAACCCAGATTGAAATATATAAGGTCCGAATCAACGTCAGAACCCCTGTTTGATGAGTGTATCGTTACACATGTAAATCAGATCATGACATCCAGACGTTTGAATATGGCATCAACCAGGTTCATCATCCAGCTCCGCTGATATTTGTCGGCATATCCGATACAGGCACACCGGACCTGACACTTCGTGCGCACCAGCAACTCAAGGGCCAGTTGATTTTCGCGTAATTCAATGGCGACATAGAAGGGCTGGCAATCGACATGTTGCTGCTGGATTTCGGTCAGTACATCAGCCGTCAACGGTATCCAGTAGATACTCCCCATTTCGGCAGGACCATAATGTTCATCCAGATAGTGTTGCACCTTATGATGGTCATCGGGTCTAAGCTCATCGATTACGTATTGTTTCATAATATAACGCGTTTCCAATTAACCGCTCGCCGGCGGATTCGATTTTGAGATAACTTCTAACATAGATTGCCCACGCAAGCAAGGCGCAGTCAGGCCCACAAGCATCTATTATTGATGACAATTTAGTCCAAAACAGATCCGATCTGCCATGATTCATCAGAAGTTGTCGTGGAATACATGGCCAAAATGGCATCGGTCAGGAGAATCATGATGGCGCCAGCTTGTTGAGAAAACAAGGGTGTTGATTTGGATGTGCAAAGGCAGTCGGTGGGAGTCAACATACCCAGTCATTCGGGCAAGGAAATATTGGGGTATCCATAAAGAAGACCCTCTGATCCGGGCTGTGGAATGCAACCGCGGGGCAGAGGGTCAAAAGCGAGTTAAATCTCTTCTACCGTAATCGCAGCCTCTTCACAGACTTCGACACAACTTTCGCAGCCCAGGCATTCATCCGCATTCACGGGTTGAGATTTCCCATCTTCCAGTTCAAAAACTTCAACCGGGCAAACATCTACGCATTCTTCGCAGCCTGTGCATTTTTCTTGATCAACGACAACATTAAAAGACATTATAAGGGTCTCCTTTCGAATTTAGGATTTGATTAAGGTGATCAACCCACCTTGGATTCCATTAAAAGAGATTTCAATATACCAATTGGATAAGCGAGTCAAGCCTTGATGGAATTTTTTCCGAAAATTAAACGGGATAAACCTTTTGGTATAAATCCAGTTGATTGTCGTTGACCAAAGCTGTAAACGAGCGCCGAACATGCTCAGGCTGTCAGAGGTTGCGTTCGACGAGTCCAAGCAGCGTATTCTTAATGTCAGGCGACTGATTAAATCTGTTTTTGTCGCCGTTCGGCAATTTTAGGAAGCGCGCAAATAATCGGGTCGGCGTGCAGTCTGGCAAGCTGTAAAGCGTAAGCTTGATAGGCGCCGCATGTTCCGGCAACAGCGGCCAGCGAGCAAAGGCATCTTCGGCAAACGAACCCCGGGATTCAATCCCGTTTTTTATCTGGTGGTAAAATGTTTCCCGCCAGCCCGCCAACGTGTCATCATTTGAGGCAAGGGTCGGCAATCCTTTGAATTCAAATAGTTTTTTATTGGGTATTTGATTTTCTACCAGGGAATCAAAAATCGTCGAGCTGCTGGTAACCAGAAAGCCCGAATCGATCGGTTTCTCCAGAAATAGACGAATCCAGGCCTGCAGCCGATCCTGCGGCATATAATCACCCGCATCGTCAAGTTTGATATCAGTGGTAAGCCGGGTTGAAGCGGGTTCGTTATCTTTTTGGCCACTGAGGTTCTTTATCAACTCTTCAGAGCGCCGATGCGTATCTTCCAATTTCCGCTGCAATTCAGCATTTTGCCGGTCGAATTCCTGGGCAAATTCTAAAAAAACCCGTGCGCGTAAAAGTGCCTCCGGATGTGTTAGCCTGGTATCCGGTTGCTGGCCTTTCTTCAGATCGGCCACAATTTGCGAGGCAGATGTTTCATCGAAGAATGGAATTGCACCTTGCTGATTCCAGAATGCTGCCGATTTGAAGTCCTTGACATCTGTGTGCAGGCGTGCAAATTGCTGAAACGCCCTGACAACTTCGGCAAATCTCTTATCTTCAGCCGAAACCGGTACACAAACGTTGATGGCACCTTTTTCGACCCAGGTTTGCATTTCAGCCGGTAAATCCTTCCCCGAGGGCTGATACACATAAAAATGCCGGAAGCCGGCAGCAAAAATTTCTGCCACCCATTGCGGAACGTAGGTAAAGGGGAAATAGATCGGTTCTATCATTCGAAAAATGACTCCTATGTACGTTAGTGCTTATATGGATTATCCGGAATTTTCCAGCTAAAGGGTTCAAAGGTTCAGCGTTCAAGGTTCAGGGTTAAAGGACCGAATGAGAGCTGAGCAATATGCAAGACGCCTGGGCGCCGGCAGTCAGAAACCAACAGGAACCTCTGAACCCTGAACCCAGAACCTATGAACCCTGAACCCTGAACCCAGAACTCTGAACCCAGAACCCTAACTCTGATCCTGCACCGGTATGCCGCGTGATCTGAGTTCGTCTCTGATTTTATCTGCCAGGTCCCATTTCGCTGCTGCACGGGCGCTCTCTCGTTTTTTGAGCAGGCGCTGTATGTCTGGATCCGTATAAGCATCGAAGAAATTAAATACCTTCAGTACAGCGTCGATGCTGCGGAAGCCATCGACAATTTTTGCGGCGTCGCTTGAATTCAATTGTTTGGTGAGGATAAGCGTATTCACTTTTTTGACAATTGAAAAAATTGCCGCCAGGGCTGCCGATATGTTTAAATCGTCATCCATTGCACTCATAAAGCCGTTTTTAAGGTCATAAAGCAACTGCTCAATATCGGCATAGGCATCCCCGTGTTTAACACAGCGCAAATTGGAAATGCAGCGATCCAGACGTTCAAGCGCACGCCCTGCATCTGTTAGGCGCTCTTTTGAAAACGGTATCGGTTTACGATAGTGGCTGGAAAGCAGCCAGAAACGGATGACCCGGCCGGAATAGCCCAGATTGAAGAGTTCGGCGATCGTTAAACCGGCTGCTTGCTCATCTAATTTTTTGCCATCCAAAAGCACCCGATCGCAATGGACGAAAAACCTGGCCAGCGGCTTTCCGGTCAAAGCAACGGCTATCGCATTCTCGTTCTCGTGATGGGGAAAGACCAGATCACGGCTGCTGGTGTGCAGGTCGAAACCCTCCCCTAGATATTTCAGCGAAATGGCCGCCGATTTAATATGCCAGGAAGGCCGGGCGTTTCCCCATTGTGTTTTGAAGAAAATACCGCGCTTTAATTCAGATAGTTTGGAGCGCTTAAAAAGAGTAAAATCTCGAGGATTTAGCTTTTCATAGTCATCCAGATCGACCGTGGCGCCGACCTTAATTTTATCAATATCAATCCCGGAAAGCTGACCATAGACATCCAGTCGCGAAATATCAAAGTATAGCGAGCGCAGCTTTTCATAGGCAATGCCTTTTTGCACCAATTTCTCTCCCAGGGCCACCATGTCATCAACATGTTTGCTTGCCTGCGCGTATACATTGGCCGGGGTAACCTTTAAAACAGCCAGGTCTTTTTTGAACCGGCCAATGTTGGCTTCGGTAAATTCGCCCAGATCGATCCCCAGCTTTTCAGATCCGCTGATCGCCTTATCATCGAGATCATTGATATCGGTTAAATGATGGACCGCATACCCTCGGAACTCCAGGTAGCGGCATAATAAATCGGCAAACACGATTCGCCGCATTTCACCGAGATGGGCGCGGGCATGGGCGGTTGGGCCGCAGGAGTAAACCTGAACCTTTCCCGGGACATGAGGTTCAAAAACCTCCTTTTTGCGGCTGATGGCGTTGAACAATTTCAGGGATATCTCTTCCTGCACGGCAAAAAGTGACGTGCTCAAGTAACGTTCGCCGCTGTCCGGGAATATGACGACCAGAGTGCCGTCTGTCATATTCTCGGCAACCTTGCGGGCACCGGCCATAGCCGCACCACTGCTCATCCCGACAAATATGCCTTCTTCTCTGGCCAGCCGACGCGCCATTTCATATGCGGTTTCGTCGTCGACGTTGACTTTTTGATCCAGACGCTCCTTTTCAAAGATTTCAGGGCAATAGGCCTCTTTCATGTTCTTTAATCCCTGAATCTTATGGCCCAGATAGGGTTCGATGCCAATGATCTGTATGCCGGGGGCATAGGTTTTTAATTTTTTGGAAACGCCCATTAAGGTACCGCTGGTGCCCAGCGTGGCAACGAATGCGGTAATCTGACCATTGGTTTGTTGCCAGATTTCCTCTGCTGTGCCGTGGTAATGCGCCAGCCAGTTGGCTTCATTGTTAAATTGATCGGGTAAAAAATAGGTATCCGGATTTTCGCGTGCCAGACGATAAGCCTCTTCAATAGCCCCATCCGTACCCAGATGGCCGGGGGTTAAAAGAATGTCAGCGCCCCGGGCCCTCAGGATTTTCTGACGTTCGATGCTGACGGCATCAGACATGACCAGCAGCAATCGGTATCCTTTGACGGTGCAAACCAGTGCCAGACCGATACCGGTGTTGCCGCTGGTGGGCTCAATGACGATTTTCTGAGATGTTAGCGCCCCGGAACGTTCGGCCGCCTCGATCATCCAGAGCGCGGCGCGATCTTTAATCGAGCCACCGGGATTAAAATATTCAAGTTTGGCGAATATCTTAACAGCGGGATTTGGATTTAGCTTTTGGATTTCTACCAGGGGCGTATTGCCAATGGCATCCAGGATAGAACGGCCCATATCGTCAACCTAGGCTTGGGTTCGTGTCGCTCATTTCAATCGAGTGTAAAAAATATATCAGCGGTTGTTCCTAACATTTTTATAGAAAAGGCGCGAGTGTCTTGCGGATCTCGGCAAAAACGTGATCTGCGCTCCGGCCGGCATCGATTGTACGAAACCGCTGCGGTTCTCGCTTGGCCAACTCAAGGTAGCCCGCTCTGACTTTTTCATGAAAGGCCAGGGTCTCATTTTCAAAGCGACTTTCGCGTCCCGCCCGCTGTCCGCTGTTTAACTGCTTCCAGGCCCTTTCTAGCCCCAGTTGCGCTGAAAGATCCAGCAAGAGCGTCACATCCGGCTTTAGATCTTCAAACAGGATCCGGTGCAACTCCAGAAGCAAATCGACACTCAGTCCTCTGGCAAATCCCTGATACACAACGGTCGCATCAAAATACCGATCGCAAATAATCGTTTTCCCAACCGCCAGGGCAGGTCTGATAATCTCATTGATATGCTGGGCGCGATCTGCCAGGTACAGCAGCAATTCGGTCATCGGCTCAAGCGCATTGTTTTCCGGGTTCAGTAAAATTGAGCGTATATTTTCACCGATGGCAGTCCCACCCGGCTGGCGCGTCGTCACACATGCTATCCCGCGGTCACTGAAAAATTCAGCCAGCCGATCAATTTGAGTCGTTTTGCCCGAGCCTTCGATACCTTCCAGAGTGATGAACATGGGATTCACTGATTTTGCTTTAGCGGTTATATGTTAATTTTTATGCTGCTTCAGTATTTTGCCTTTTTTCATGTTTTCAAGCACATCATAATCCGTCTGATCACATTTAATCGGCGTGATCGAAATGAAACCTTTGCACAGGGCCGAGCCGTCAATTTCGATTGACTTGCCCTGAGGCAAAGAATCGCACCCCTGCCAGTAATAGGTGCGATCGCGCGGATCTATTCTTTTTTCAATGTATTCCGGGAAGAAGTCCATATCCAGCCGGCTGAATTGCACTCCGGCAATTTCGGCCAAAGGTCGGTTGGGAATATTGACGTTTAAAAAGGTACCGGCCGGCAGCCCGTTGGCATATACGTCCTCGGCCAATTGTGCAATGAACGCAGCCGCCGTGTCATAAGATTCAACCTGACGACTGTGAACAGACACCGCGATGGCCAGAATACCATACATGGTCGCCTCTTTGGCGGCAGCGACCGTTCCGGAATAATGAATATTGACGCCCACATTCGCACCCGGGTTAATACCGGAAATTACCAGGTCCGGTTTGGTTTTCAGTATTTCCAGCACGCCGAATTTGATGCAATCGGCCGGCGTCCCTGAGACGGCATGGCCTTCAAATGCGTTGGGGATCGAAACCTTGTGCGCTCGCAACGGTTCATTCAAGGTAATGCCGTGACCGACAGCACTCTGTTCTCGCTCCGGCGCAATGACCGCCACGCTGTGATCAGCGGCCAGGTGGGCATAAAGGGCGGCTAATCCCGGTGCATAAATTCCATCGTCATTGGTCAACAAAATATTCATCATTATGAGCTAAAGGCGGCGGTTAAAATTTTGGGCCCATACAAATTCGTTACAGAAGGCATCGGCGGGGTCAACAGAATCGCCTTTGAACCCGTTTCTGCGGATATAAAGGCAAAGAAAGGTTTTGCGGAACACACGTCACCGTTGGGTCCTCAAAACGCGTTGCCTGGACAGTTTGGATGGTCGTGTCTGCCACTTTTAGGCAAATGCCGCTCCCATTGGCACCTGATTGACTTTCCAAGGATATCTTGACATATTTAAACATTCTGGATCTATATCCCAAATCCCAATTATATTCAAGTTTCAGCTAAGACGGTTGAATCACTTGCATCCGACTTTCTTTTTAAAAAGGCGCTTCCTGGCAGCTTTCATAGGCTGTATGCTCTTTGCCTGTATCGCAGGGCCGCTGCCGCTGCCAGCCCAGATTTTGCAATTGGAACCCGATCAGGTTCTGAAAGATGACAGCCAGCAGCCGTGGGAGCTCCACGCCGATGAGGTCGCCTACGACCAACAGCTGGACCAATATGTTGCCCGCGGCAATGTTCAGATATCCAGAGGCGATATCCGTCTGACGGCTGATTTTATTCAATACAATCATAAGACCCAGCGAGCATTCGCCCGCGGCAATGTGGTGCTAACCGTCGGCCAGGATATTCTTTCCGGCGACAGCATGGAGATCGATCTCCAAAACCAGATGGGCTCTATTGATAATGCCTATTTATTCTTAAAGGAAAATAATTTCCATATCACAGCCGAAAAAATCGAAAAAACCGGCAAAAAAACCTATCAAATAGACAGCGCCACCCTGACCACTTGCGATGGGCCCAAACCGAGCTGGAAAATCAACGCGCGTAACGTCAAGATCAAAGAGGATGGTGCCGGCACAGCAAAGCATGCCGTCCTGCGCGCCAGAAATGTACCGGTGCTCTATACCCCTTTCTTTTATTACCCGGCCAGAAAAGATCGCCAAAGCGGCTTTCTGATGCCCGAGTTTGGTGAGTCCCAGCGCAGGGGGTATCAATATAATCAACCCTTTTTTTGGGCCATATCAGAAAGTGCAGATGCGACCTTTTACGCCCATTACATGTCCAATCGTGGCATAAAACCCGGCGCTGAATTTCGCTATTTCCTCAGCGAGCGCTCCAAAGGAACCTTCATGCTGGATGGATTCAACGATGATAAAATCGACGATGGCGGTAACTCCAGCAACGATTACGGATTTCGCGATGCCGGTGAACAGGTCTTGCGCACCAATGATAATCGCTACTGGTTCCGCATGAGCCACCATCAACCCGTCCCTTTCGGGTTTGCGGCCAAATTGGATCTGGACGTTGCCAGAGACCAGGACTATCTGCGTGAATTCCGGGAAGGATACATGGGCTATGATGATACCAATGATTATTTTCGCAAAGAATTTAACCGGCAGCTGGATGACTATAATGATCCCCTTCGAACCAATCGATTGAATTTAAATCGATTGTGGCCCAAATTCAGCCTCAATTTTGAGCCCCGCTGGAATGATGATACGCGGCGCAATATCAATACCAATGACACCCTGCAACAATTGCCGCTGCTCAGTTTTGATGGCGCCAAGCAAAAAATTATGACATCCCCGCTTTATTTTGATCTGGCCTCGAAGTACAATTATTTTTGGCGCGACAGTGGCACCCGGGGGCAACGGCTCGATCTGCAGCCCAGACTCTATCTTCCGTTCCGTGTTCAAAACTACCTGACGATTGAACCCTCGGCCGGTTACCGCCAGACGGTTTACCGCCTGGATAAGAATAATTTCGAAGATCAACCGGATGCAGATCGCTGGTCCCATCGTGAACTTTTTGATACGCGTTTGGACCTGTTCAGCGAAATCGAGAAGGTTTACAGCTTCAAAGGTCAGCTATTTGAAAAAATGAAGCACCGTATTCGGCCCCAGATTACGCATGACTTTATATCCACTTCCAGCCAGCGCGACCTGCCCCGCTTTGATACCAACGACAGTATCGATGAAACCAACAAAATCACCTATACGTTGATTAATACATTGACCTCCAAAACAAAAATGGCCGCAGCTGAACAGTTGAACCCCAAGCTGCCCATCGGTCGTGGCGGTCTGCGCCATTCCACCGCCGATTTTCTGTACAATGATCTGTTGCGGCTTGAATTCACGCACAGCTATGACTTTGAAAAATCAACACGACCCTTTGCGCCCATTTTTGCCAAGCTGGACGTCTTTCCCGGAAAATACGTCTGGATCGATGCCAACGCCCAATACTCGGTTTATGATAACAAATTTTTGGCCCACAACATACAGGCATCCCTGTGGGACAACCGGGGTGATGAACTTTATGTAGACTATCGCTATGAACAAAAGTCCGAAGAAACTGAAGTCGACCAAGATATCCAGTCAATCTACGGTAAAATCAAGATTCAATTGATCGACAGCCTTTCGGTCAACGCTGAAAATGAATACAACTTTGAGACCCAGCAGCGAATTAAAACCGGTGCCGGATTTACCTATACATCCCAGTGCTGGTCTTTGGACGTTAAGTATACCAATGAGCCCAACGACTGGGAAGTGGGTTTTAAAATCGAATTGATCGGACTGGGAGAAATCGGCAACTAGACCCGATGGGGGTGCGAATCTGACTGCCTGCAAAAAACATTTGCTAAGTTGTCGATTTTCCATTATGCCAAGTTCTCCAGGTCACGGATAACAGGATCAGAGTCAGTGGCCGCGATACGCAGATAGGCCAGTTGAGAACCATACCCGCAGGATCAAAAGCGATGAAAGACAAACGATTGGAATACCTCTGGTATGTGTTGCATACCAAAAGCCGATTTGAAAATGTCGTCAATGAGGGTCTCGAAAAAAAATCCATTGAGGTGTTTTTACCGAAAGTGACCGTCCGGAGCAAACGTCGTGATCGCAAAGCCATGATTCGCGTACCCCTTTTCCCCGGATACCTGTTCGTGAAGACCGATTTGGCCCCTGTGTCCCACCTGGAAATCGTCAAAACCGCCGGCGCCGTGCGCCTGATCGGCAGCAAACAGGGTCCGGTACCGGTGCCAGAAGACACCATCGAATCTTTAAAAATTATGGTCAGCACTGATCATCCGATCACTACGGGCAATCGGTTAAAAAAAGGGGATAAGGTTTTGGTGGTGCAGGGTCCATTTGCCGGTATCACCGGAACCTTTATCCGCTACGGCGGAAAGGGTCGCGTAATCGTCAACATCGAAGCTCTCGGACAATACGCCGGGGTGGAGGTTAGTGAAGATGACATTGAAATCGTGCCGAAAATATTAACATAACCGCTTGACATCGAATTAAGTTTTAGCATATACATTTCAAAATGTTATTGCCGATCCGAATTCTGAAAAAGGAGGTTCTATGAATAAGTTGGAACTCATCTCCGCCTTGAAAACAGAGGCCAATATATCGAAAGCCGAAGCCGCAAAGGTCGTACAGATTTTTTTTGATAACATGGCCGATGCCATGGCAAGGGGAGAACGGGTTGAAATTCGGGGTCTGTGCAGCTTTTTTGTAAAAGACTACAAAAGCTACACCGGCCGTAACCCCAAAACCGGTGAACAGGTCACGATCAAGCCGAAGAAACTTCCTTTTTTCAAATCAGGAAAAGAGCTTAAGGAACGGGTAGATTATTGAAATTGTGACTGGGTTTGATTGGCTCATAAATCAAGAACGACCCATAAGAATATTAACCACCCTCCTAAAGAACCGGACTCTTCCTCACGCGCTTCTTTTCACTGGTACAGCAGGAGTGGGTAAACAAGCTGCTGCCCTTGCATTGGCAATGGTCTGCAACTGTCAGGGTGAGACATCCGGATCGATTGCAGAAGATGGCTTCGCGCAGGACGCTGCCAGGCCGGCGCTCACATCATGCGGTGTTTGCAAGTCCTGCCGAAAAATTGTAGCCAACCATCACCCGGATGTCATTCACGTCCAACCGCGCGGCCCCTTTATCAAAATCGAGCAGATTCGGGCGTTGTTGCAGACGCTCTCCATGAAGCCCTATGAAGCCAAAATGCGGGTGGTTATCATATCAGAGGCACATTGTATGAATGCGGCTGCCAGCAACGCTCTGCTTAAAATACTGGAAGAACCACCCGATCGCTCGATGCTGGTGTTGATCGCAAACCATAAGACTGATCTTCTGCCAACAATTGCATCCCGCTGCCAGCCGGTGCAATTTAATCGGATCGCAACGAAACAGCTAGCGTCATGGATTGTACAGGAAGCTGGCCTCAGTTCACAAACGGCTGAAATTATTGCCGCAATGGCCAATGGAAGCCCCCGCATGGCCCAGGTGATGATCGATGAAAACTGGTTGCTGGGAAGAAATTGGCTGATTGCTGAATTGCAGCGCCTGTCTTTGCAGCCCATGGCCCGTCTGTTTGCGCTGGCGGAAAAATTAGCCCGTGAAAAAGAATCACTTGCCGCCAGGCTGGAGATCATCAAAAGTTGGTTTAGGGATTTGATCATTAATCAATATGACGACAGGAAAATAATCAACCAGGATGTCACCGACCAGATCAAAGCGGCATCCGGTCAAACAGACCTGCTGGTGCACCTGTCCAAATTGGATGCGGTCCAAAAAATACAAGGCCGCTTAAAGGCAAACACCAATTTAAGACTCAGCATGGAACGGTTGCTGATAAAGTTGGCACAGCAATGATGGCTTACAGTTTCCGGGCATTAGCAACTTGCTGAAAGCACGGTACTTTCAAAGGCACGGGTATTATGCACCCACAATTGGAATGATGGAATACTGGAATGTTGGGTCTGACTTGAATTGCATTAAAAAATTCATGATTCTTGCGGCCCGAAGAACACGGCTTCAAACAGCAGTTATGCATTTTTGACCATTATTCCATTTTTCCAATATTCCATTATTCCATGTGCGCGGAAAGAAATTCGTTCAATTTTTGCGTTTATTGATAATTGATCGGGCGCTGTAATGATAGGTCTTGTCGGTAGCGAAAATTACCGCTTTGAATTTATATCTAAAAAAATGAAAATACCATGAACAAATTGGTTGGCATACGATTCAAAACAGCAGGCAAAGTTTATGATTTTGACTGCGGTGCATTTGTCCTGAAACAAGGCGACCATGTTATTGTTGAAACTGAACAGGGGCTCGGTTTTGGCACGGTCGTCGTACCACCGACACCTTATGAAAAAGCGCCGGGCGATAAAGCGCACAAAAAGGTCTTTCGGCTGGCCACAGAAAAAGATTTCAAGCAGCGCCAGCAAAACCTGGCAGACGAGAGTTCAGCGCATGCCTATTGTCTGGAATGCATTCGCAAACTGGGCTTGAAGATGAATCTTTTTTCGGTGGAAAAATCATTCGACGGAAATAAATATATCTTTTTTTTCACAGCAGAAGGCCGGGTTGATTTTCGACAGCTGGTCAAAATGCTGGTTAAAAAACTGAGTGTCAGAATCGAAATGCGGCAGGTCGGTATCCGCAACCAGGCAAAGATGTGCGGCGGCATCGGTCGCTGCGGCCGAGAACTGTGCTGTTCGACCTTTTTAGATAAATTCGACCCGGTTTCAATTCGAATGGCCAAGGAACAAAGTCTGTCCCTGAATCCAACCAAAATTTCGGGACAATGCGGGCGGCTGATGTGCTGCCTAACCTACGAGTTTGAAACATACAAATATTTAAAGAAGGATTTGCCGCGCCTGGGAAAGATCGTCACGACGCCCGGCGGTAAAGGCAAGGTTATCCGTCATAATGCCATATGTAACCGGGTCGCCGTACGTCTGGAGGACAACATTGAAGTTGAATATAAGCCTGACCAACTGAACCTGCAAAAGGAATAAATATGCCCGATCCGTTTTACATCACGACCCCAATTTATTATGTAAACGCCCGCCCGCACCTGGGGCATGCCTACACCACCATTGTTGCTGATGTCATTACCCGTTTTCATCAAATGCAGGCAACGGATGTTTTTTTCCTTACCGGAACCGATGAACATGGCGACAAAGTGGTGCGCGCCGCCCGAAAGGAGAACCTGAGCCCTCGGAAATATGTTGATAAAATCAGCCGCCTTTTCAAGGAACTGTGGCCGGAGCTCAATGTCGCTAACAGTTACTTTGTGCGCACAACCGATGCGGCTCATATGGAGGTCGTCAGCCAGATTTTGCAAAAGATCTATGATGCGGGCGATATTTATTATAGTGAATATGAAGGCCAATATTGCTTCGGTTGCGAACGCTTTTATACCGATCGGGAGTTGGTCGACGGCAAATGTCCGGATCATGAAATCGAACCCGAACGCATCAAAGAATCCAATTATTTTTTTAAAATGAGCCGCTACCAGGAGTGGCTCATCGATCACATCAAGCAACACCCGGGGTTTATCCGACCCGAGCGCTACCGAAACGAGGTGCTTGCATTTTTAAAAGAGCCTCTGGAGGATCTGTGTATCTCGCGACCAAAGAGTCGCTTAAAATGGGGCATCACCCTTCCTTTTGATGAAAATTACGTCACTTATGTGTGGTTTGATGCGCTGTTAAATTATGTTTCGGCACTGGGTTATCCGGAAGGTGAACTGTTCGCTAAATTCTGGCCGGTCGCACAACACATTGTCGCCAAAGACATACTCAAACCTCACGGTATTTATTGGCCGGTAATGTTAAAAGCTGCCGGTATCCCCATTTACCAGCACTTGAATGTGCATGGATACTGGAACATCGAGCAGAGCAAAATGTCAAAAAGCCTCGGCAATGTCGTCGACCCGCTCCAGCTGCGAAAAATCTACGGCCTGGATGCCTTCCGGTTTTTTCTGATTCGTGAAATGAATTTCGGGCTGGATTCAAGCTTCAGCGAAACAGCACTGGTTCAGCGAATCAATTCGGATCTGGCCAATGATCTCGGCAATCTTTTCTCCAGAATTATTTCCATGGCCCATAAATATTGTGACGGACAGGTTCCCCGGATCGATTTGCAGACCGAAAAGGCGCTGGGCCTTGACCTGCAGTCCGGTGCTATGCAAACCATTGATAAATATGAAAGTCTTATGCAATCGTTTGAATTTCATAAGGCGTTGATGGCCGTATGGGAATTTATCGCCCAGATGAACAAAATGATCGATGTGACCGCCCCGTGGGTTATGGCCAAAAAGAAATCCAGCCAGAAGCAATTGGCAGCCGTTATGTATCAGCTGCTTGAAGGGCTTCGCATCATTTCAGGTCTTATTTACCCGGTGATGCCTGGCACCGCTCAAAAAATGCAGAAATATCTCGGACTGGACCCGGCCGGCGCTTTTTACCACATCAATCAACTGCGGAACTGGAATTCCTTACCGTCGGGTACGCAACTTCTAAAATCGATCGTTCTATTCCCCAGAATTGAGGAGAAAGAAAAGGCCACCGCCGTAATCACCCGGAAGGAGGACGCTAAAGCTTTGGATATAAAGCCTGAAATCACCCTTGATGAGTTCAGTCGCATCGACCTTCGCGTTGCCACTATCGTTGATGCTGAACCGATCCCAAAAGCAAAAAAATTGCTCAAACTGGAAGTCGATATGGG
>JASFIG010000079.1:0-14579 GCA_050122795.1 Desulfobacterales bacterium | reverse complement strand
CTTTATAGCCTCCGCTTGTGCTTTCAAACAACGCCACAAGGAGAAATAAGCAAATGAGTGAGAATTCTGAAGGGAAAAACCAAAATTCCGGGGAGGCCGCAGAGCCCGGTGAGAAAGCGCAAGCAACAACTGCAAAAGAAGACAAAACCGCAGAAACCGCACCGGAAAACCGTGCTGCTGCCGAAGATCCGGTTGAAGCGACAGCGGAGGCGTCCGCCAAGTCGCCAGAGAAGATAGCCCCGGCCAAAGACAAGCCACTGGAAAAGATGACGGTCAAAGAGCTGCGCGAGATCGCCAAAGACATACCGGGAATAACCGGTGTGCACGCCATGAAAAAAGATGACTTGATAACCGGAATCAAAGCTGCCAAAGGCATCAAAGATGAACCGGTGAAAAAAGCCAGTAAGAGCATGCGGGAATTGAAGCTGCAAATCAAGGCTTTGAAAACAGAGCGTCAGGCCGCCCTGGAAGCCAAAGATAAGAAAAAAGCCACTATTTTCAGGCGGCGCATTTCCAGATTAAAAAAGAAAACCCGGCATATAGCCGCATAGCGGCTAAGTTATTAGTTACTGGTTATTTGTTGTTAAGACGACCATGATCAGCGGATGCATCTAGTGTCGTGTCCCCGAAATAATTTACAATTATTTTAGAAATACAAGGGTCATTGCGAGGAGTGAAAAGAAGACGCAATCTGATCCGAGATAGCGGATCATCCCGAGTGTATCGAGGGACCCTTCGACTTTGCTCGGGAAGATGATTCGCATTGGATTGCTTCACTGCGCTCGCAATGACCGTTCAAAAAAGAGTATGCATTTAATTCAGATAAAATCTACCAATAACGAATAACGTCCAACATGAAAATCGATCCAGCTTCAGTCGCTTTTGATATCGATGGCGTGGTTGCCGATACGATGACGCTTTTTCTGGAAATTGCTCGGCAGGAGTATAATCTGAATAGCATCACCTATGCAGACATCACCTGCTATAATCTGGCGGACTGTCTCGATATTGATCCGAAGACCATCGACGCTGTCGTAACCCGTATTTTGGATGGGAATTACAAAGCACGATTGAACCCGATTGCGGGAGCCCCTGACGTTTTGTTTCAGCTGGGCAGTCATTTCGGGCCGATCATCTTTGTGACGGCCCGTCCCTATTCAGGACCGCTGGTTGATTGGATCCACCAAACCCTTCGTCTGGATCCGGCCTTGATCGAAATTTTTGCGACGGGGTCGCATGAGGCTAAAGCCAGCATTTTACGGCAGCACCAAATACAATATTTTGTCGATGATCGACTCGAGACCTGTTTTTTGCTACAGGCGGCCGGTGTTCAGCCGATTCTGTTTAAACAACCCTGGAATCGAGAGCCCCATACCTTTTTCGAGGTGGGCTCCTGGCATGAGATAAAGAAACTTCTTGCGCTTTAGAAGAGAAACTCCGTATGGAATCCCATCCGGCAAATCCGCTGGTCGAGTCGTTTATCGAGTCTCTTGTCTCCGAAAAAGGGTATTCAGATCATACCTGCCGTGCCTACCGCAAGGATCTCAACGATTTCTTCGGATTTGCAGCCGATTATCTCCGGCCCCGCAAATCGTCTCACGAACGATCTCTTTCAGTGGCCATCGAACAAATTGACGGAATTATGATCAGAGGGTATCTGGGGTTTTTGCATCGCCAAAACAAAAAAACAACCGTTGCCCGCAAGCTTTCTGCCATTCGGTCATTTTTTAAGTATTTGGAAAAAAGAGGGCATATTTCCGAAAACCCGGCCCAGCATGTCATGACACCCAAACAGGATAAAACCATACCGGTTTATCTTTCGGTAGATGAAATATTTCGACTGCTGGATTCGATCCAGACAGATACGGTGCTGGATTTAAGGAATCGCGCCATTTTTGAAACCCTTTACTCCAGCGGCATTCGCGTATCCGAGCTGACTCAGATGAATGTGGCGGATCTGGATTTTGAAGGTGCTGTGATCCGGGTGCTGGGTAAGGGCAACCGGCAGCGAATGATTCCCCTCGGTCAGAAGGCGTTAATTGCCATAAAGGCTTATCGGCAGATGCTGCAGAAGAAAAGCGACTCGGGAGCCACGGCTGACGGTCCTCTATTTTTAAATCGATTTCATAAGCGCTTGACCTCGCGCTCGATTGCCAGAATTTTAAAACAGCTGGTCTCTGCCGTGGGGCTTTTGACACCGGTGTCACCCCATGCATTGCGACATACCTTCGCCACCCACATGCTGGATGCGGGTGCAGATTTGCGTGCGGTGCAGGAACTCTTAGGGCACAAGAGCCTTTCGACGACCCAAAAATATACCCATGTCAGCATTGACCACTTAATGGAGACATATGACAAGGCGCATCCGCGCAAGTAAATGTGCGGCATCCAGGCTGTGGTCGATAAAAATATGTGGAAAAATACAAAAACTTGGATCATAATGCATTGCGGCGGCCATGGTCGTCAAAAAACAGGTATTGACCGAATCGCTCCGTTTTTTTAAAGCTAAGATAATCGCTTTAATCTGATGATCATAAAATGAATGTCGCATTCATTTTAAAATAACACGACAGCTCGAGGGACATGATGGAAATGCACGGGACGACCATTTTGGCAGTCAGGCACAATGATAAAGCAGCGGTTGCCGGCGATGGTCAGGTAACGCTGAACAACAATGTCATCAAACATCAGGCTAAAAAAGTGAGAAAGATTTACCAGCAAAAAATTATTGTTGGATTTGCCGGCGCCACAGCGGATGCCTTGAATCTTTCCGAACGTCTGGAGCACAAACTCGAGCAGTACAATGGGAACCTGACACGTGCGGCTGTTGAACTGGCACGCGACTGGCGAACCGATAAATACCTGAGACGGCTTGAAGCGCTTATGATTGCCCTGGATAAGAAACAGATGTATCTGATTTCCGGTAACGGTGATGTGATTGAACCGGACCAGCCGATTATCGGAATTGGATCCGGCGGCGTGGCTGCCCAGGCGGCGGCGCTGGCTCTTGCCGGGCACTCAGACATCAGCGCACGCGAGATTGTCCAAGAAGCCATGAAGATCGCGGCGTCTATTTGTGTGTTTACCAATGCACACATTGTTATAGAGGAACTTTAAATGAACCCTTTGAAACCATCTGAGGTTGTCAAAGAACTGGATAAATACATTATCGGCCAGGACCAAGCCAAGCGCTCGGTTGCCATTGCACTGCGCAATCGCTGGCGTCGACAGCAGGTCCCTGAAGAGTTGCGTGACGAAATTGCGCCGAAAAACATTATACTCATCGGCCCCACTGGCGTGGGCAAAACCGAAATTGCCAGACGTCTTTCCCGGCTGACGGATTCGCCCTTTTCAAAAGTGGAAGCATCCAAATTTACCGAGGTGGGCTACGTCGGGCGCGATGTTGAGTCTATGGTCAGAGATCTTCTCGAATTGACGATCAATATCCTCAAGTCACGGGAGCAAGAAGCCGTAAAAGATAAGGCCTGGCAGGCGGCTGAAGAGCGAATGCTGGATCTTTTGTTGCCCAAATCGGGGCGATCGGTGACCCCGCGGACCGAAGACACGAAGGAAGTTCAGTTTGAACTGGTCACCTCTGCAAATGAGGAATCATCCTCCACCCGGGAAAAATTGCGCGATATGCTGCGGCGCGGCAAACTGGATAATCGCTTTGTTGATTTAGATGTGACCGACCGCAGTGGTCCGATGGTTGAAATTTTCTCCAATGTCGGTATGGAAGAGATGGGCATTAACTTTAAAGATATGCTCGGCGGGATGTTTCCCAAAGCGACCAAACGTCGCAAGGTAAAGGTACCCGAGGCAATGGATATCCTGGCGCAGGAGGAGGCCCAGGGTCTGGTGGATATGGATAAGGTCGTTAAGCAGGCCATTCAAAAGGTCGAACAATCCGGAATCATTTTTCTGGATGAAATCGACAAAATAGCCGGTCGCAACAGCGCCCATGGACCCGACGTGTCCCGGGAGGGCGTTCAAAGAGATTTACTGCCGATTGTCGAAGGATCAACCGTGACCACCAAATACGGGCCGCTAAAAACCGATCATATTTTGTTTGTGGCTTCCGGTGCATTCCATACCGTAAAGCCTTCTGACCTAATCCCCGAGCTGCAGGGTCGCTTTCCCATTCGTGTTGAGCTTGATGCTCTGGGTAAAAAGGAGTTTATCAGGATTTTGACAGAACCCAAAAATGCCCTTTTGCTCCAGTACATCGCTTTGTTGAAGACAGAGGGCATTGACGTTGCCTTTGAAGACGATGCTGTTGAGACCATCGCCAGGATTGCCGAAGAGGTTAATAATCGCACAGAAAATATTGGCGCCCGCCGATTGCAGACCATCATGGAGCGGCTGTTGGAAGACATTCTGTTCGAGGCACCAGATCTGAACCGTCAACGGATTGTGATCGGCAAAGATGATGTGGAATCCAAGCTGAAGGACATAAAAGACGATGAAGATCTGAGCCGATATATACTGTAGCACATTTGTTTAAGTTAAAAGAATATGACGCAAAGCAAAAGTGATATCCATCCGAATGTCGCCGATATTCTTATCGAGGCGCTGCCTTACATTCGGCGCTTTTACGGTATGACGATTGTGATCAAATACGGCGGGCATGCCATGGTCGATGAGCAGCTCAAGCAGGATTTCGCGCGTGACATTACCCTATTGAAATTTATCGGTCTGAATCCGGTGGTGGTGCACGGCGGCGGACCCCAGATCAATTCGGTACTGGACCAGATGGGGATTCGGCCTCGATTTGTGCGCGGCATGCGCCTGACCGATGAACGCACCATGGATGTGGTTGAAATGGTTCTGGGCGGCAAAGTCAACAAAGCAATCGTTCATCAGATCAATCAGCAAGGGGGTAAGGCGGTAGGGCTGAGCGGTAAAGACGGCGGCCTGATTCAGGCAAAAAAGCTTCACATCGTGCAGCACCCGGACGGCGATAAGCCGCCGGAAATTATCGATCCCGGCCTGGTCGGAGAGGTTACCGATATCAACTGCGATATTATCGAAAAACTCACCCAGCAGGGATTTATTCCCATTATTGCGCCGGTGGGAGCCGGCAAGGCCGGAGAAACCTTCAATATCAATGCGGATCTGGTGGCCAGTCGCATCGCAATGGCGCTCAGGGCCGGCCGCCTTGTCTTGCTGACGGACGTCGACGGCGTTTTGGATGCCGATGGTCACTTGATCAGCTCGATCAATACGGCCCGGATTAAAAAGATGATCAAGGATCAACGCATTTCAGGCGGCATGATTCCCAAAATTGAATTTGCCCTTGAAGCAATCGAAAAAGGGGTTGAAAAAGTTCAAATTATCAATGGCACGCAGCGGCATTCCATTTTGTTGGAATTATTTACCGACAGTGGCATCGGAACGGAGGTGATGGCATGACCGCAGCACTCATGCATCGCGCCGATCAAGTAATGGCCGCCACCTATCAACGGTTTGCCGTTGCTTTTGAGAAGGGGCAGGGCAGTCAACTCTGGGACACAGAAGGACGATCATACACGGACTTTGTGGCCGGAATTGCCGTATGTAATTTAGGCCACGCCCACCCGCGCATCAGTGCGGCTGTATGCCGCCAGGTCGAGACCCTTCTGCACGTGTCCAACCTGTATTATACCTTGCCCCAGGTGGATCTGGCCGCCTGGCTGGTGGGCAACAGCTTCGCCGACCGTGTTTTTTTTGGTAACAGCGGCGCCGAAGCCAATGAGGCGGCCATAAAACTGGCCCGAAAATATTTCCAAGACCGCGGGGAATCGGATCGCTTTCGCATCATTACCATGGAGCGCTCGTTTCACGGGCGGACCCTGGCGACCCTTTCGGCCACGGGTCAGGAAAAAATCAAAAAAGGTTTTGCTCCCGTTTTACAGGGCTTTGATTTTGTGCCCTTCAATGACATCGAGGCGCTGCGTGCCTGCATCAGCCCGACGACCTGCGCGGTTATGCTCGAACCGATTCAGGGTGAAGGTGGTGTCCGCTGCCCGGATGAAGATTACTTGCAAACAGTCAGACAGATTTGCGATGATACGGGGACGCTGCTCATATTTGATGAAATTCAGACCGGAATGGGTCGAACCGGCGAGCTATTTGCCTATCAGCATTTTGGCATCGAACCGGATATCATGACCCTGGCCAAGGCGCTGGCAAACGGTTTGCCCATCGGAGCGATGCTGGCGCGTGAATCCATTGCCACCGCTTTTGGATTCGGCGCTCATGCCTCGACTTTCGGCGGGACCCCCATCGTGACGGCCGCAGCCAGAGAAGTCTGCAAAATTCTGGTGGACGAAGGGGTTATCGAAGAGGGCAGGGCTGCCGGAGCGTATTTCAAAGAGCAACTGCTGGTCTTAAAAGAACGGCATGCAGTGATTGAAGACGTACGGGGCAGGGGGCTTTTGCTGGGCATGAAACTTAAAATTGACGGTGCGCCGATTGTAAAGCAATGCATGCACGCTGGATTTTTAATCAATTGCATTCAGGATCGTATTTTAAGATTTATTCCGCCGTTAATCATTACCCGGGAAGAAATAGATCGCTTAGTTGCGTGTCTCGACACCATTTTTGCTGAGACGTGAATACGAATAGATCCGAATCCTTCGATTCATGCCAGCAAGCGCACGCATGGCGCCGCTGCGGATAATTGGGTTTTCCAAATCGGGTGCGAAGCACCCGATTTCACCCGCAACGTTTGGGGCACTTCGCGCCCCTGTCTTTTCCCGCCCATGGCGGTAAAATCCAAGCCACCCGCTGTGCGTGTGGTCGTTGGCTCATTTCGCTATGACGGGGTCGGGCGGAAAAATTCTCCGATCCCTTCATTTAACGAACGATAAGAAAACGCGGGGGTATCGCTATGACGACACATCTGCTGACACTGGCTGATCTGGCCAAAGAAGAGTTTGAGGCTTTTTTTACGCGCGCGATTGAGCTCAAGGAAAAAATGCAGAAAGGCGTGGCTGCACCGGCGCAGGCCGGCAAAACGCTTGGGCTGCTGTTTGATAAGCCGTCAACCCGCACCCGGGTCTCTTTTGAGGCAGCCATGGTGCAGTTGGGCGGCTCGCCGCTGTTTATCAGTTCAAAAGATACGCAGATGTCAAGGGCTGAGCCCATCAAAGATACGGCCAGGGTCCTTTCGCGTTACCTGGATGCTTTGGCCATTCGCACTTTTTCACAGGAGACGATTGAAGAATTCGGGCAATTTTCCACCATTCCGGTGATCAACGCCCTGACGGATGCGTATCATCCCTGCCAGGTCTTGAGTGATTTGCTGACGGTGATCGAACACAAGGGGCCGGTTGAAAATTTAAAAATCACCTGGATCGGCGATGGTAACAATATGGCCCAATCCTGGATGAATGCAGCCGCCGTCCTGGGGTTTGAGCTTCATCTGGCATGTCCCGAAGATTATTTTCCGGATTCACAAATCGTGAGCGCCGCCTTGAAAAGACCGACGGCCCGGATTACGCTTGACACGGATCCCGTTGCTGCCATCAAGAATGCGGATGTGGTCAACACAGATGTCTGGGCCAGCATGGGGCAGGAGGCTGAGCAGGAAGCACGCAAAAAAATATTCGCCCCCTATCAGGTGAATGCCGCCCTGCTGGAAAAGGCCGCCAAAGATGCGATTGTGCTGCATTGCCTGCCGGCCCATCGTGAAGAAGAAATTACCGAAGCGGTCCTGGAGGGACCGCAGTCGGTTGTCTGGGATCAATCCGAAAACAAGCTGCACATGCACAAGGCCATATTGGATATATTATTAAGTAAATGAGGGGTCGGGGCGTTTTCCAACACTGACCGCGGAATGAAATATCAGCGACTTCATCGTGCAAACTCAGGGTTAAAGGAGTGTAGCGAAAGAACAAAATTCAAATTTAAAAAAATGGGTTAGACGTAAAATCAAATTTGTGCTCTTGCGTGACTTCGGGGTTATGGCTGTTCTTTCGCAACGCTCCCTAAACCCTTCAGACAATGCACGATTTCGCTGCTGCTAATTCATTCAGCTTTGAATTAAACCGGCTCAACGGGCAAATCGAATGCGGAGGTCAATATTTTGACTGCTAAAATCAACAAAGTGGTGCTGGCCTATTCCGGCGGACTGGATACATCGGTCATTTTGAAGTGGCTTATTGAAACCTATCAATGCGAGGTTCTCACGTTTTCAGCTGCCATCGGGCAGGAAGATGATCTGGAAGAGATCGAGGATAATGCTCACAAGACGGGTGCATCCAATGCGTATATCGAGGATCTGACCGAGGAATTTGTCAGGGATTATGTGTTTGCGGCTTTTCGCGCCAATGCGATTTACGAAGGACAGTATTTGCTGGGTACGTCTTTAGCCAGGCCGCTGATAGCAAAGCGGCAGATCGAAATCGCTCACCTTGAAAAAGCCGATGCGGTCAGTCACGGCGCCACCGGTAAAGGCAATGATCAGGTCCGATTCGAACTGGGGTATCTGGCCCATGATCCCGGTATCAAGATAATTGCACCCTGGCGGGAGTGGAACTTAAATTCCCGCACGGCCCTGATGGATTTTGCCGCCCGGCACGGTATTGCTGTACAGGCCACCCATGACAAGCCTTACAGCACGGATTCCAACTTATTGCATATCAGCTATGAGGGCGGTATTCTCGAAGACCCATGGGCCGAAGCACCCGAAGACATATTTACCCTGACGGTTTCACCCCGGCAGGCACCGGACAAACCCGAAATCATCGAGTTGACATTTCAAAGCGGCAATCCGGTCGAGCTGAACGGAAACGCACTGACGCCGGCAAATATGCTCAGGGCCTTAAACACGCTCGGCGGCAAACACGGGGTCGGCCGGGTGGATCTGGTTGAGAATCGATTTGTGGGCATGAAATCCCGTGGCGTTTACGAAACCCCTGGCGGCACCATTTTGCGGGCCGCGCACATGGCAATGGAATCCATTACCCTGGACCGCGAGGTGGTACATCTGCGGGATTCTTTGATCCCCAAATATGCCCAGCTGGTATACAATGGTTTCTGGTTTGCGCCTGAGATGAAACTATTGCAAAACATGATTGACATGACCCAGCAGAATGTGACCGGAATCGTTCGTCTTGAATTGTACAAGGGGAACTGCCGTATTTTGGGTCGCAAATCCGATCGCTCTCTGTATCGGGAAGATTTTGCCACTTTTGAAGACGACCAGGTATACAACCAGAAAGATGCCGAAGGCTTCATCCGCTTGAACGCCCTGAGATTGCGGATTCAAAAACTAATCGAAAAATAGGGTGTAAGTGCTCATTATTTGATTCGTTTGACAGCGTTAAAAAAAGCAGAGGACGGGTACGATAAGGCACATAAGGTTTCGTGCTCGTCGTCGTCCTCGTACTCGTCCTCGAGAACTCAAGTAACCAAATACCCAAAACCCACAACCCGAAACGCGTAACTCGCAACAGGTAAATGATGTCAGAAAAACTCTGGGCCGGACGGTTTCAAGAAAAAACCGCCAAAAGTGTCGAAACATTTACGTCTTCAATCGATGTCGACCGGCGTCTGTATGCCTATGATATTCAGGGCAGTATTGCGCATTGCAAAGCCCTGGCAAAAGCTGGCATTGTCTCATCCAAAGAGGCCCGCCAATTGACGGCGGGTCTTAAAAAGATAAAACAAGAAATCGAGGCCCAAACTTTTGACTACCATCATTCCCTTGAAGATATTCATACCCATATCGAATCCCGCCTGGCCGAAATTGTGGGTCCGGTGGCCCGCAAACTACATACCGCTAGAAGCCGCAACGATCAGGTCGCGCTGGACGTACGACTTTATCTGCGGGATACGGTTACTGCGATCATTCAGCATCTGGGCCGATTACAAAGGGCTGTGGTGCGTGTGGCCAAACGCCATATCGAGACGGTGATGCCGGGCTATACCCATCTTCAACGGGCACAGCCGGTTTTGCTGGCACATCATTTCATGGCCTATTATGAAATGTTTTCACGGGATACCGAGCGCCTGCAAGATGGCCTGGCACGCATTAATGTCATGCCGCTGGGCAGCGCTGCGCTTGCCGGCACACCCCATCCGATCGACAGAAAATATACCGCCGATTTACTTGGATTTAAAAAGGTGTCAGCCAACAGTATGGATGCAGTGGCCGATCGTGATTTTATGATCGAATTTGTATCAGCTGCCAGTATTTGTATGATGCACCTGAGCCGATTGTCGGAAGAGCTGATTATGTGGTCTTCATCCGAGTTTAACTTCCTTGAATTGCCGGATGCCTTTGCCACCGGCAGCAGTATTATGCCGCAGAAAAAAAATCCGGATGTTGCCGAACTGGTTAGAGGCAAAACCGGTCGCGTATTCGGTGACCTGGTGGCCTTGCTGACCTTAATGAAGTCTTTGCCCCTGTCTTATAATCGCGATATGCAGGAGGATAAAACCCTTCTTTTTGATGCGGCCGATACGCTCAGCGCCTGCGTGGAGATAACAGCTCAATTGCTTCCGAAGATAAAATTCAACAAAGCCAGCATGCGGTCGGCCGCCAGGCGAGGATATCTAAATGCAACCGACTTGGCTGATTATCTGGTCACCAAAGGCATGCCTTTCAGAGAGGCTCACCATTGTGTCGGACAGATTGTGCGTCATGCCGTTCGCAGCCGCAAAGAATTGCATGAGCTTTCTTTGGCCGATCTGCAGAAATTTTCAGCACGAATCGAAGGCGAGATTTTCGACTTTTTAAGAACCGCTCAGATGATTGACCGGCGGTCAATCATTGGCGGGACGGCCACCCGGGCGGTTGCGGCTGCGATAAGAACCGCAGAAAAAATGCTGAAGAAGCGCTAACTGAAGACAAAAACCCTGTGTTTAAACGCGAGCCCCAAAATTGGAGACTTTACCTGCAGCGTCTATGGCTGGTGTGGTTATTGGTGACGATCGGCGGGATCAACTTTGTATGGCTGGGCTGCGGTAAAAAAGGCCCACCGCGGCCGCCGAAACGGCCGTTGCCGCCGGCAGTTGAAGATCTGCGCTATGCGATACATGGCGATATCGTTGAACTCAGCTGGACCCATCCCGCAATCGCAGGTGGAAACGCTTCCAAACCGGCCTCAATTAAAGTGTTTCGTTCCGTACTATCGGCCGAAGAAATCAAATGCGAAAACTGTCCGGTACGTTTTGAGGCCGTGGCGGAGATACCGATCCATTCGAAAGCGCCCCGAAAAGAAGGCTACCGCACCCTTCGTTACAGTGAGAAGATCGATCCCGGCTATCGATATATTTATAAGGTGATTGTCTTTGACTCATACGAAATCGGCAGCAAGAATTCAAATATCGTTCAATTCGACCACTAATGGAATTGAGTTAAACTCAATTCCATTAAAAGGTAGCACATGAATCATTTTACCTATCGCCAAAATGAATTATACTGTGAAGATGTTCCGGTACAAAAGATCGCCGCTGCAGTCGGCACTCCGTTTTATTTGTACAGTCATGCAACCCTGACCCGGCATTTAAAGGCGTTTCGAGATGCTTTTGAGAAAATCGACCATTTGGTGTGCTTTTCCGCCAAAGCCAACACCAACCTGGCTATTTTAAAATGTTTTGCCGATCGCGGATGTGGCCTTGACATCGTATCGGGGGGAGAGCTTTACCGCGGGCTTCAGGCCGGATTTGCGCCCGAACGGATCGTCTACTCCGGAGTGGGCAAGCGCGTCGATGAAATTGACGATGCGCTGAAAGCCGGAATCCTGATGTTCAATCTGGAATCCGTAGATGAGCTAAAACTGATTGACCAGCGCGCCGGAAAATTAAATCAGCGCGCACGGGTTGCCATCCGGGTCAATCCGGATGTTGATCCCAAAACCCATCCGTATATTTCAACGGGCCTTAAAAAAAATAAATTCGGCATTAACACCGAAGCGGCTATTTCGGGTTACCGCCTGGCTGCCAGACTCGCGCACATCGATGTTATTGGCATTGATTGTCACATCGGATCACAGATTACCGAAGCGGCCCCCTTTGAAGATGCGCTCCAAAGCGTTAAGTCTTTGATGCTGCGCATAAAATCTGAAACAGGCATTGATATCAAGTACATCGATATGGGTGGCGGATTGGGTATTACTTACGGCGATGAAAGCCCGCCTTCTTTGGAAGAATACGCAAAGGCCTTCATGCAAAACCTTGAAGACATGCCCGTTACGCTTATTTTGGAGCCGGGCAGGGTGTTGGTCGGAAATGCCGGCATCCTGGTAACCCGCGCGTTATACAATAAGGACGGCCGGGACAAGAAGTTTATTATTGTCGATGCCGGGATGAACGACCTGTTGCGACCGACCCTGTACAATGCTTTCCATGCGATTGAGCCGGTTGTTCGCAGCAAGTCATCGAAAACAGTCGCCGATGTTGTCGGACCCATTTGTGAAACCGGCGATTTTTTGGCAGTCGATCGCAACCTGCCCGAAGCGAACAGCGGTGATCTCCTGGCCGTAATGAGCACCGGTGCTTACGGTTTTGTCATGTCTTCAAATTACTGTTCGCGCCCCAGGGTTGCAGAAGTGATGGTCAAAAAAGACCAGTATCATGTCGTCAAACAAAGAGAAACTTACGCGGATCTCGTCCGCGGTGAATCGCTTCCGCCTTTTTTGGAGGACGAGTAACTTTTTTCTGATGACGGCGCTCCTGTAAACACTGTTGCGATCGTGTCAGTATTTTTTGCTTCTGGCTTTTGGCTTCTTGCTCCTGGCAAAGAACAGGAGATCAGTTGCCAGCAGCCAGAGGCCAGCTGCCAGTGGCTTTACACCGCTGAGCCCAGAAGCTTTAAAAAATTGCTTTGTTTAAATTGAGGCTTTGCACTTGCCCTGGAGATTGAAAGAGGCAGAGGAATGAACCCAATCCCCTTTTATAAAATGAGCGGCGCCGGCAATGACTTCATTATCATCGATAACCGTGACGGGAAGGTAAAAGACACGAATTTAAACGACTTTATCAGCGCTGTCTGCCGGCGCAAGATGTCAGCCGGGGCTGACGGGCTTATTTTAATTGAAACCTCTCGGACATGTGATTTTCGCTGGCGGTTTTTTAATTCCGACGGCAGCAAAGCGGAAATGTGCGGCAACGGCGCCCGATGCGCAGCCCGGTTTGCCCATGTGACCGGTATCAGCGGCACGGCCTTATCCTTTGAAACCGAGGCCGGTGTCATCCGGGCTCAGATTAACGCTAAAAGCGTCAAGGTTCGGATGCCGCAACCATCAGACTTTAAACTGGCCTATCCGCTGAAGCTATCAAATCAAACACTGGAAATCAGCAGCATCAACACCGGTGTGCCCCACGTGATTGTCATCGTGGAACAAATCGATGATCTCGACGTTGTCGCATTGGGCCGTGAAATTCGCTGGCACCCCGGCTTTGCGCCGGCCGGCACCAATGCAAATTTCGTAAAGCGCGCCAAAGACAATTCAATTGAAATCCGAACCTACGAAAGGGGTGTTGAAGATGAAACCCTGGCGTGCGGAACCGGCGCCATCGCCAGTGCGCTCATATCAGCCAGTCTGTTTGACATGACGTCACCCGTAGATGTCAGGACGCGCAGTGGCGCTCACCTGACCATTCATTATGATGCCCACGACGGTCAATTCAGTAATTTGTACATGGAGGGTGATGCCCGCATTATTTATACGGGTGCGCTTCAACCGGAGGCCTGGCAGTGAAGGCCGGGAATTGGAATTATGGAATAGTGGAAAAGTGGAATATTGGGTTATTGATTGTTTGACGACATTTTTGAAAGATGGTTGACTCTAATCGTCCCATTCTTCCAGCATTCCAGTATTGCAATATTGCAGCTTGTTATTGACTCATAATGCGTCTTGCTTGCGAAACCACATGTCAGACCGCCATATCGTTTATATTTCGGTGGGCTCCAACATGGGAGACCGCCTGCAAAATTGCCGGCAGGGAATCACAGCGCTCAACCGTTCCGGCGAATCCCGAATTATAGCGCAATCGCGTATTTATATGACCGAACCGGTGGATTATGAAGATCAGGACTGGTTTATCAATATGGTGGTCAAGCTCGAGACCGCCAATGATCCATTTGAGTTGCTCGATATCATCAACAGAGTGCAGCGGGCTGCCGGTCGCAAGCGGGATGTGATTCGCTATGGCCCGCGGGTGCTGGATCTGGATATCATTTTTTTTGGTAATCTTGTCCTGGACTCAGACCGTCTGGTGGTGCCCCATCCACGCATGCACCAAAGACGTTTTGTCTTACAGCCGATCTGTGATATAGACCCTACGATGGTTCATCCGGTTCTGAAAAAAGATATGCAATCCCTGCTGGATGGTCTGGCTAAGGACGAACAGAAGGTAATTGAATTTAAATGATTAAATTTTTAATACTCTTGGCCGTGGGCTATCTGCTGTACCGTTCAATGAAAAACTGGATGTTTCCAGATGCCCGTCAGAAAAAGAAAGTATCCTCGCGGGCAAACGGACAAATCGATGATGTCATGATCAAGGATCCGTATTGTGAAGCTTATTTTCCACGGCGAAATGCCGTCAGTTTGAAAATCAACGGGGATGTCTATTATTTTTGCAGC
>JASFIG010000078.1:0-14625 GCA_050122795.1 Desulfobacterales bacterium | reverse complement strand
GCACAGGTAACGGCACCAGAAATTGCGAATCAAGATGGATAAAACGAACAATGCCACCAGCACCCAGAAGGCGAAGGCGGAGATGTCTCTGAAAAAGAGCAGCATCTTGATGTCGGCCACCATGTTGTAGGGGCTGTAGATAAAATAATCCAGATCGCGGGCGTTCATCTTGATGATGACGGCCCAGATAAAAAACAACAGCAGCAAATATTTTAAGCTGCGCAGCGGGTAGTCCAGCCAGCGGGGCAGGCGGATGTCTTTTCTGAAAATAAAGCGATGCAGTTGATTCAAATACTCGGTCAACAGGCCAAAGGGACACACCCAGCTGCAGAAACCGCGCTTGAGCAAAATGGCGGTCGCCAGGATCACCAGAAAAATGATCAGACCGGAGGGGTGGATGGGGTTAAAGATGCCGGTTACCAGCCAGTATTTAAAACTGATCAAAGAACTGATCGGCAAAAACCCCTCGATTCCGGGCGGCCGCGTGATGGTCGGCAGAATGCCCTCTTCCAGCTGAATGACAAAAAGGGTAAACTGCACGCCGATCCAAACGATCATCGCCAGAAATCCGTACTGGACGATTTTGCGTACGAACTGTATGGGGAAATTTTTCATTTATGCCTTCAATGTTGATAACACCGGAAATGCTGAATTTTTGAATAGGATAGGGCGAAAGGGTATGTGAAACCTTGATTTATGTCAAATCGGGCACGTTTCAAATAAGTGCTTGTTTTAAGGAAGGTATTTCACCACGAAGCAAACGAAGATGCACGAAGTTGAGTATAATTTATATTTCTTTGCTTTGTGTCCTTCGTGTTCTTCGTGAACTTTGTGGTGAAATTTGGTCTATCGCAACAGCTTACACGGTCGACATTTATTATTACGCATTTTTATGAAGATGGCTGGCACAAACGACGCCGATGCCGGCGCGGGTCAGGGCGTCGGCGGTCAGGTTGGTGGAACGGTGCTTTTCGATATAGTTTTTTTCAAAAGCCGGCATCAGGTCCTGTTCCTCTACATCGCTTTTGGCCATAAAATAATCCAGAATGTCGGAGGGATGGTCAAGCTTCTGTTCGGTCTCGACCTCACCGCCTTCATGCTTGGCTGCAATGTTGGGCACTTCCCGCGCGATTTCGACCAGTTCGTCTCTACGGTTATAGGGCTGGCGCACGATGGACTTCCAGGTTTCGGTAATATGGTGCTCAAAGCGGACGACATCTTCCAGGCCCAGGGCCTTGCGAATGGCAGCGGCCTTGCGGATGGTGTCGTTGTTGGCCGAATTGGACAGGTTAAATCCGATTAGCGAAGTGGTGCCGTCCCCGCGCGCAAAGAGCCGTGCTGTCATCAGGGTCCACAGGATCGAAAACGGGTTGTCATTGCCCATAAAGACGGAAATCTTAAATTCATTGTTAACCCCCAGCTTGTGCAGCAAATATCCCACCAGCACGGTTCCGGGGTTGATATTGAGCACCTGCTGCACACCATAGGTGGTGAAGAATTTAAGATACTCCTGAACCCATTTGATGGGATATTCGTTGGGTTGCCCCACACCGCCGAAATAACCGGTAATGGTTTCCGGGCCGCCCAGGTGAACGTTGGAGCCATCGGTGCCCTTGGTGTCCAGCGTTTCAACATAGCTGGCGCCGATAATCTGCATGGCGGCGGCCACGGCCATCACATCCCCGTTGTCGGTTTCCTGCTCGGCCATATTGCGCACCCGGATAAAACGACCGGGCATCAACTCGCCTTCATCGATACTGCGCCGGGCTTCGCTGATCAACCAGGGAAAATACTGCAGGGCGCTGATTTCTAGAGTGACCGCATTTTTGTGGTCGATGTCGGCCGCTTTGGCCGTATCGCCCAGGACGCGCGCATAATAATCCGGCATGGAAACAAAGGCCCCTTTGTCGCGCTGCTCGATCAGCCAGTTCAAATCAGCGAGATAAGGCGATTGGGTATCCTGCAGCCGGGCCATTAAATTCTCAAGCTGAGCGGCTTCCTGTGCTTTGCGGTTAATTTCCTCGGGACCGCCGAACTGCTCAATAACGTCCAGCAGTTCATTGACCAGCTCGTTACCCGGGTCGGTCAACAGGGCGTTGATCTCCGCCAGGCGCTCATCTGATATCTTCAGCAAGTTTCTCAGGTCGTTCATAATGTACCTCCAAAAAGATCTCACCACGAAAACACGAAATTTAGAAAGCACGAAATGCTTTAGTTTTTTTTCGTGTTTTAATTCTTTCGTGCTTTCGTGGTTATTAAATAATTTTTCGCCTTTATAAACTGTTCGTATTTTTTATTCCGCCAGGGGGGAAGCCCCATATGGCTGCTTTTCCTGACTGACACGCAGGCCGGACCTGCTGCCGCATCGCGGCAGGATGCCGCTCCCACTGAAGTTAAAAAGAATCATATTTAAGTGACCGAAGGTCACTTAAATTCGGCGTCGAACTTTTCCTTCTCGCCGGAAATCATGTGATAGCAATGATCGTCGGCGGGAAATTTGCCGGCTCTGACCTCGGCCACATATGCTTTCATGGCATTGGTGACCACTTCGGCCACATTGCAGTATTTTTTGACAAACTTGGGCGTAAAGGCCTGGAACTGGCCGATCATATCAGATACGATCAGCAGCTGGCCGTCGCAGTCCGGCCCTGCCCCGATGGAAAGCACCGGGATGCTGAGTTTCCGGGTGATATAAGCGGCCACCTCCGGTGGAATGGCTTCCAGCAAAATCATCTGGGCGCCGGCTTCCTGAACCGCCAGGGCATCCTGCACGACAATGCTGGCGGTTTCCAGCGTGCGCCCCTGGGCCTTGTGGCCCCCCAGCTGACCGGAGCTCTGGGGCGTGAGGCCGATATGGCCCATGACCAGAATGCCGGCCTCCACAATGGCTTTGATCTGCGGCACCACCCGCACACCGCCTTCGAGTTTGATGGCATCGCAGCCGGCTTCTTTCAAAAATCGGCCGGCGTTCTCAACCGCTTTTTCCAGGGAGCTTTGATAGGACATAAACGGCATGTCTCCGACAATAAAGGTATTGGAGGCGCCGCGCCGCACCGCCTCACAATGATAGATGCACTGGTCCATAACCACCGGCACGGTTCCGGAGTAACCATAAACACACATTCCCAGCGAGTCTCCGACCAGCAGCATATCCAGACCGGCCGCTTCGGCAAATTGCGCGGTGGGAAAATCATAGGCGGTCAGAAACGTGATTTTTTCGCCCTGCTGTTTCATCAGCAAAAAATCATGGATCATTTTTTTCTTTGCCATCTGCGGCCTCCTTTGACTGATGGTTATGAATCGGTAAAAAGGTTTCACCTTTGACGGGTCGCAAGCCTTTTAATTCTGGCATACAATCCGCTGAAGTGCAATCCTGAATAGATTGGCACGGCTTTTGAACTCTGTCAGCCTGGTATCCAAAAATTTGTATCTGATGCTCCTTTATTGACAGACGATTCTGTATTAGATTAGAGTTGATTTTTTTTGAGACAACCGTTTGGATTTTTTTACCTTTTAGTTTTGAAGGACGTTTCCATAATGAAAAGGCGATGGGTTACCACAATCGTTTTTCTGAGCGCGCTGGCGCTCTTGGCAGGCTTTGCGACAGCTGCCACACCGGATGAGGCCACCATGCGCAGCTGGGTTCAGAAGATGAAGACCGCTTCCCGGGGTCCTTTTAAACACATTCGCTGGTTCTGCAATGACGGTACCATCCAGCTGCCCAAAGAATACGCCTGCAGCGAGCGTGGCGGCGGGGTTCAGCACGGCGAATGGACCGATCGCGTCAAAATGCTAAGGGATAGCGGTTATTATATCGCCAACGTTTTTGCCGATGTCCGCGCCGAGGAATTTATGCAGGATCCCCGGCATTCAGATATAATCAAACAAATGATCCTGGAACAGTTTTTGATCGAAGCGGATAATGGCTGGATTTTTCGTCGCGCCCGCTATTATCGCGGTGCGCTGCAAACCGAAGACGAAACGCGTTCCGGGCGCGAGCTTTTGCTGGCACTGGTTTCCGATCCGGACTGGCGCGAAAATCGGTTTATGGCGTTGCGCGAAGCCGTGCGCTTTATCCCTCACGGCCGCCAGGGCGCACCGATCACCGAAATGCGGCAGCTTTCGCGCACCCTCGCGGAAAATGATCCCGGTTTTGAAACGCTGCGTATCAAGCTGCATGTCCATCCGGAGCTGGCGGATGCCCAGAAGGTTAAAGACTATGCCGCCCGGCAGGGAAAGCCTGAACTGGCCAAGGACTATGCCCATCTAACGGATATCATCGAGCAGGTCTTCAAAGCCCGCGACATCCAAAAAGAAATTGAAGCCCTGGCCAAAACGGTCAAAAATGCCCAATTTGCCAGATCCCTGTTGCAAACAGCCAACCGGCTGGCACCCCAAAACGATGCCAAAGACCGCTTTTTAACGGCCAGCCTTTTGCTGGCCATTTTGCGCGACAACCTGGCCAAAGCCGGTAAGGCCGCACAGATGCTGGCGGTGCTGGATGCCAGCATTCTGCTGGAGGGCGAGTTGTTTCGCATGGGCGATATCATGATCGCCCAGCTGCCGCAAGCCACCCGTCGCCAGAGACTCTCCTGGCTGATCAAATATGCCGATGGACTCTACGGCATTGGCTTGATTTCCGCCCGTCAGCAAGAGGCGCTGGCCCGAAACCTCAACCGGCTGATGCAAACGGATCCGCAACTTATCGATTACAAAGCGGAACTGCAGTACACCGCGCGCATGCCTGAATGGGCCGACCGCACGCTGCGCTACCACCTGGGCGAAACGGTGGTGCATTTGGCAACCATCGAGCCGCTGAGTCAGCGCTACATTCACGACCGTCTGCGCGGCAGCTTACTGCTGTCTTATGCGGCGGTGCTCGAAAGCCTGATTGCCGATGCCAATCGTCAGCTGGGAATCCGTAACTTTATATTCGGCCAGCCGGCCGATACGGGCCTGCGCGGCTTAAATCCCGGACTGGCACGCGGTCGGCTCAAGATATCACCGGCAGGTAAATCACCTGTCAAATTTGATTCAAAGGGTATTTACGTACTGCCGTCGACCACTGAAGACTTACCGCCGGTTGCCGGCATCCTGACCACCGGCGAGGGCAATATTCTATCCCATGTTCAATTGCTGGCCCGCAACCTGGGTATTCCCAATGTAGCCATCGACGAAAAATGGTTGCCTTTGATCCAATCTATGGCCGACCAGCAGGTCGTTTTGGCCGTCAGCCCGCGCGGGATTGTGCAGCTGGCCGTCGACGGCCCGCAGTGGAATTCCACCTTTGATGAGAATAAGGGACCCAAAGACTTATTGATTCGGCCGGATCTCAAAAAACTGGATCTGGATAGCCGCCAGCTGCGTTCCCTTGATACGCTGCGCAGCACCGATTCGGGCCGGATTTGCGGTCCCAAAGCCGCCAATCTGGGTGAACTCAAACACTACTTTCCCGAAGCGGTCGCCGACGGCCTGGTGATCCCCTTCGGTTTTTACCGGCAATTACTCGAACACCCCATCGAGCCCGGCGGCATTTCCGCTTTTCGCTGGATGCAGGATCAATACAAAATTATGCAGCGCCATAAAGGCGACTCCCAGAGACAGGACCAGGTCATCAAAAAATTTCTGGAAACGATACGCAACTGGATGGTGAACCTGGACCCGGGCGAGGATTTTCGCAATCAACTGCGGGCCGCCATGCAAGGGACCTTCGGCCCGGATGGCACATACGGTGTGTTTGTGCGCAGCGACACCAATGTTGAAGATTTGCCGGGATTTACCGGAGCGGGTCTTAATTTGACCGTGCCACATGTCGTGGGTTTTGATAACATTATGGCCGCTGTTCAACGGGTGTGGGCCTCGCCGTTTTCCGAACGCGCCTTTCGCTGGCGCCAGGCCTATATGGAAAACCCGGAACATGTTTATGCCTCCGTGCTGCTGATGAGAAGTGTTGCGGCGGAAAAATCCGGTGTGCTGGTGACCGCCGATATTGAAAACGGACAGCCCGGCTGGCTGACCGTAGCGCTTAACGAAGGCGTCGGCGGTGCGGTTTCGGGTCAAACGGCCGAGGAACTCAAGATCAACATGCAAAACGGTGACATCCGCCTTTTGGCCCATGCCACCGATCCCTACAAGCGGGTGTTGTTGGATAAAGGCGGTGTTTCAAAGATTGCAGCCAGCGGAACACCGGCATTGCTCAGCCAGGACGAAATCCGGTATTTAATGGATTTTGCCCGCACGGTGCCCGAGCGATTTCCCCAATTACAGGACGCCCAGGGCCGGCCCGTACCGGCCGATATTGAGTTCGGTTTTTACCGGAAACGATTGATGCTTTTTCAAATTCGGCCTTTTCTGGAGAGTACCCGCGCCCGGCATAATCTTTTTTTAAACAGTCTTGACAGTCGTCTGCAACAAAATCATACCCTGACGGTCGTTCTGGATGACATCCCGCCGGAGGTGCAAAGATGAACCGCTTTATATTTACCATTACATGTTTTACCGGATTGATGATGGCCGTCACCTGCGGGGCCTATCCTCTGGATGGGTATAGTTACACGGGTATTGCCAGAGTCGAAGCCTATCGCCTGGCGATGGAAGGTAAGGTGCGGGCACCCAAGCAACCTCCGGGTGCGCTGCTGCCTATTGATCAGGTGGATATACGTCTGGAAGCCAGATCCGACTTTGAGATTCCGCCGCCTGAGGCCGAATTTACGACCCGGGTGAAAAATTTATTGGGGGCCGAAGCGGATCGCTATGCCGTGGCGGTACTGGATTTAAGCAACCCTGAACTGCCGCGCTACGCCGAGCACCGCAGCACCGCAAGGGCCAATCCCGGCAGCGTTGGAAAAATTCTAATTGCCCTGGGCATTTTTCAAGCCCTGGCGGATGTTTATCCGGATAATATCGATGAACGTTTGGAGATCCTGCGCAATACGGTCATCACCGCCGATGAATTTATTCAATCAGATCATCATGTCGTGCCGGTCTGGCATCCGGGCGACAAACGTGTGCGCTATCCCAAAATTCAGATCGGTGACCAGGCGAGCCTGTATACCTATCTGGACTGGATGCTGTCTGCCAGCTCCAATGCGGCTGCCAGTATGGTCTCAAAACACCTGATGCTGCTGGTTCACTTCGGGCCGGCCTATCCGGTCAACGAGACCGAGGCCCAACGATTTTTTAAGGAGACTTCCAAAAAAGAGCTGGCCGCCTTGCTGTCGCGGGCGCTGCAGGACCCGGTTGCACGCAACGGGCTGGATCTGGAGCAACTGCGCCAGGGCTCTTTTTTTACCAGGAAGGGTAAACAGCTGGTGCCGGGCACCACCAGCTATGCCACCCCGCAGGAACTGATGCGTTGGTTGATCAAACTGGAGCAAGGCAAACTGGTGGATGCTTTTTCGAGTCGTGAAATCAAGCGCCTGTTGTATATGACCCAGCGGCGTATCCGCTATGCCTCGGCACCGGCGCTGGCCGATTCGGCGGTCTATTTCAAATCCGGTTCACTGTATAAGTGCAAATCCGAGCCCGGTTTTGAATGTAAAAAATACCACGGCAACGTCATCAATATGCTCAATTCGGTGGCCATCATCGAGGCACCGGCCGACCAGCGGCAACTGTATTATATGGTGGTGGTCATGTCGAATGTTTTGCGCAAAAACTCAGCTGTGGTGCATCAAACACTGGCCACGCGCATTCATCGCATGCTGGAAAAATATTACAAGGTGGGAAAATTTAGTTCTGGGTCGTCTCCGTCTGGCAAACAACCTCGTCAAGGGCAACAATGAGTTTTTGAAGCCATTGCTCCCCATGGCGACTTTTGGCCAATGCGACGGCAATATAACGTCGGCCGTCGTGCTCAATGATGGCGCTGTCGGAATGATAGGGCCCCCAGGTGCCGGATTTGCGGTAGATTTCCGAATCCGGCTGCACCGATCGAAGCCCTTTGACGAATTTATGCTCGATTTCGGTTTCCGCCAGAATTGCTTTCATGAGTTCACTGAGTTGCGGTGAGACCAGCTGGCCGGTTTCAAGCAGGTAATAAAAGCGGGCCACCTGCAGGGCAGTGGCACCGTGGGAAAGATTGTGGAGCGGATCGCGCCGGTGGGCCGGAGCCTTGCCATACTCTTTTCCGACCCAGATGCCGCCGCCGTTTTCAGGATCATACAGCCGGTATCGGGGCGATTGCAGCAGGTCGGCCAGATAATCGATGCCGACCCGGTCGAGCATCTCGGAAGCCGCCGAGTTGGAGGAGCGCCGGATCATTTGTTTGAGTTTTTCGAGGGTGTCGTCGTCAAGGATCATTTCGCCGGCGGCTATTTTTTCAAAGGCGCCTAACAGGATGGCAATTTTGGGCAAACTGGCGGCATACATCATTTCATTGGGATTCACGTAAGCCATGCGCGGATCGGAAACATCGGTGATGTCAACGACCACAATGCTCAGGTTTTTATGCTCGGTGGCGCCGTCCAGTTTGAGAGCATTGATGCGCTTTTCCAAAGCTTTTTGCAGGCGGGGATCACAGCTCTGAGTCCAGGAATCGTCCTGAGATTGCGCGCCGGTCAGGCCGGCGCAGATCAGGACAAAAAAGATCAGCGCTAATACTCGTTTAAAACAGTCCATAACAGTAATTATTACGCAATAGTCAGAAAATGCAAGCACAAAATTCAAAAAATGCCATCGCAGCCGAATGTGAAGCCCGATACCCTGGGTTACGCACCCTGGGTGCTCGGGCGGGGTTTTTATTTTTGAACTTTTTTCTCATTATCATGGCGCTTTATCAGCTCAAGCCGGCCAGCCGTTCCCTGTTCATCGAAACGCTCGGTTCTGAGCAATTGCCTTATATATGGATCGCCACGGCCGTGACCATGGGCGCATTTATCACCTATTATCACCGCCTGGTCGAGCGCCACAGCCGCATCAACGTGGTGCTCGGCACCTGTCTGACCATCTGTTTGTTATTGGTTGTTTTTCGTTTGCTGCTCAAATTTCCCGGGCCGATCGCGCCGGCCTGTTTTTATGTCTTTGTCGATATTCTGGGCGTGGTCCTGGTGGAACAATTCTGGAGCCTGACCAACTCGATTTACACCACCCATGAAGGCAAATCCTGGTACGGGCTGGTGGGAACCGGTGGTCTGGTTGGCGGGGTGGCAGGTGGTTGGGTTGCGGCCATGCTGATCAAACACACACCGCTACAGACACCGGATCTGTTGCTGACCGCCGCTGGCATCATCGGGACGATCTTCGTCTTGACATGGCTGATGGGACGCGTGGGTATTTACTGTGAGGTCGAGCACGTGGTTCGCCCCCATCAGAAGGTTAGTGGCGGCTGGCGTATTCTGGGCCACAGTCGCTATTTGTTGCTGATTGCTGCCATTTTGCTTTTAGCGCAGCTGGCGTCGCCGCTGGTGGAATATCAATTTTTGAACACAGTAGAAAGCGCCTACCCGGACCGTGAAGCGCGCACGGCCTTTTTGTCTTTATTTTTCAGTGTGTTGGGCGTCCTCTCGATTGGGGTCAATCTGGGGATCACGCCCCTGGTGCATCGTTATCTGGGGGCGATTGCCGGGTTGCTGGTTCAGCCGCTGATGATTTTTATCTTTTCCTGGTGCTTTTTTCTGCAATCAACGCTTTTTTTCAGCAGTGCCGCCAAAATCAGCGATCGGGCCCTTTCGTATTCCATCAACCGCGCATCCAAGGAGCTGTTGTACGTGCCTATCGACTCTGTCCTGATCTACCAGGCCAAAGCCTGGATTGACATGTTCGGCTACCGTCTGTTTAAGGTATCCGGCTCGGTGGTCATCCTGCTGTTCACCCAATGGCTGCCCTTCACTGTCAGCGTGCCCCAGCTCAGCTGGTTTACCATCTCGATCTGCGCCATATGGATCGCCATCATTTTCGTGCTGCGCCTGGATTATCAGGTGGCCTGCGAGTCGTCGGGTTCATAGGTTCAGAGGTTCAGGGTTCCAAGGTTCGGGGTTCACACGCCTCCGCTAAAGCTTCGGCGCGGCTAGCAAGGATAGGGGTTCACGGTTCAAGGCTTGTTACTAATTGCAGGTTGTTCATTATAAGGAACTGCGACTCGCAACGCGCAACCCTGAACGGGGAACTCTGAACCTTTTAACCTAATATCCGTACTCTTTGAAATAGGCATCCGGGTCCGACTGCAGCTGTGTGAGCCGATATCGATAACGGCCGATGATGGCCTGTTTACTGCGCATATTGGCATACGCTTCCGGGGGGAGTTGTTCCAACCACGCGATCTTTTCTTGTAGTTTTTCCGCTTCCGCCGCGACGCGCTCTTTACGAGATGGCGGTTTTTTTGCGGGGGCGGCTTTGGGGGCGGCGTCTGGATCGGATTGATCCAGCTGTTTAATGACGGCTTCAAGGTTTGTTTCGTTTATGACTTCCTGTATGGCATAAGCAGAGGGGTCGGACTTTATTTCAGTTGCGGTTTTAACGGGACTCGTTCCTTCGGTCGGCGGGGTGTGGCTGTAATGTTTGACACCGTTTTCATCGGTCCATGAGTAAATTTCAGCCTGCCCGCTGGAACCGATTAGCGCACTCATCATGAATATGATAACAACAGCGATGGTTTTCATCCCATCTCCGTTCATTTCGGGTTAACATGGCGGCCCTGTTGCACCGGCTGCCACCTGCATCAAATTAAATGATGACAAATCTGGTTACAGCTGTCAAATATTACCTGGATCTTGCATGAAAATCCCAATCCCATTCTATCGAATACCATGATACTCAATGCGTTTGACTGGGGCATCATCGTCGTTTACTTGATGGGGATGATCGGCTTAAGCTTTTATCTGGCTCGCGGTCAAAAATCCGATCGGGATTATTACCTGGGGGGAAACAAAACGGCGCCCCTGCCCATAGCCCTGTCCACCATGGCCACGCAGTGTTCGACCAATAGCCTGCTGGGCGCTCCGGCTTTTGTGGCCTTTGCGGCCGGTGGCGGACTCATCTGGCTGCAGTTCGAGCTGGCGGTTCCCCTGGCCATGATTGTTTTAATGGCCCTGATCTTTCCGCTGCTCAGGGGCCTGAATCTGATTTCCGTATACGCTTACCTGGAAAACCGCTTTGATGCCCGCACGCGCACCCTGGTCAGCCTCTTGTTTCAATTTATTCGAGCATTTGGAACCGGTGTTACCGTATACGGCATCTCGCTGGTCCTGATGCTTTGCCTGAACCTGCCCTTCTGGGCGGCTGTGCTGATGCTGGGGGGAATTACGATCGTCTATGATGTGCTCGGCGGCATGAAGGCCGTTATCTGGTCTGATGTGATTCAAATTGTGGTGCTGTTCGGCGCCATTCTGGCAGCGATCGTGATGGCCGTGCACCTGGCCGGTGGTCTGCCCGTCGTCTTTGACCAATCGGATCGATTACGAGCCGTTAATTTTGGCGGTCATGGCCTGGGGGATGGCCAAACGTTTGCATTCTGGCCCATGCTGATCGGCGGCCTTTTTTTATATCTTTCCTACTATGGATGTGATCAGACCCAGGCCCAGCGGGAGCTTTCCACCCGAAGTGTGGCGGACACCAATCGGGCTCTTTTCTTAGACGGCCTGCTGCGCTTTCCGCTGGTCTTGTCCTACTGTTTTTTGGGTCTGTGTCTGGGTGCGTATGCCCTTTTGCACCCGGATTTTATTTCCGCCTTACCGCTGACCGACAGGGGTGAACCCAATTATAACGTGGCCGTGCCTGTTTTTGTCTTGCGGCATTTTCCCCACGGACTGATCGGACTGGTCATGGTGGGCCTGTTTGCCGCTGCCATGTCATCGCTGGACTCCACCCTCAACGCGCTCAGCGCGCTGAGCATGCAGGATATCGTCAAGCGTAATCTAAAATTAAAGCTCACGGGCCGCCAGGAACTGCTCATATCCAAATTGCTGACCGTGTTCTGGGGCGCGGTATGCCTGTTTTTTGCGTTTTTTGTGGGGGGAATTTCCGATACCATCGTTGAATCTATTAATAAAATCGGGTCCTTGCTAAACGGCCCGCTGCTGGCTGTATTTATGATGGGGCTGTTGTCACGGCGCGTCAACGGACAGGGTGCCACCGGTGGTTTAATCGTCGGATTTGCGGTAAACCTCTTGTTGTGGCGATGCGCGCCTCAAATTTCCTGGCTTTGGTGGAATGTGATTGGTTTTTTTAGCGCATACGCACCGGGGTATTTGATCAGTCTGGCTTTTGCAAAACCGGATCCTGTTAAATTGAAGGGTACCCTGTTTCTACGTCTGCCCGGCTCCTCAAAAGCCCGGCACAACGGCTGGGGGCGATATTATATTACCCTTGCGCTGTACGCTGCAGGAATTCTGGCATTGTTGGTGGTTCTGACATACGGGTAATGCGATTGGCGTAATGGCGTGCTGGTTGTTGTGTGCATTACTCCAATATTCCAACATTCCAGTATTCCGGCTTGTAAATGTCCCGCTTGTAATTGGAATCTTTGAATTCTCGACCGGCAGAATGCACATCGAAGATTCTAGATGTTATAATTATCTTTTATGTGTTCTTTTTTTGAAGCCGGAGCCTTTGCGCCCGTCTTTTTTTTGGGGCTGTCTTTTTCGGTTTGATCACAGGTGTTGTGGGCGCCTTCGAACACCGTAACTTCACAATCCAGTTCATCTTTATAATCGGATCTATCTTCGCTCATTTTTTTTTCTCCTTTTTCCGGCCTCAGATCATCTGCTTCCTGTCAGACCAGCGGCCGGTGGCCAGAAGCCTATGGTATTTTCAATATTATAGGCACGATCCTGTTGATGTAAAATGAGCTCAACGGGCGGGCTGTTTCTGATTGAACCGTCAGGTGAGATCAGAAACCGTGTAAAATGGGAAAACGTCGCGTCTTAGCTGTTAAAAACCGGGCTGTATAATGAAATAGAATGAGCCGGATTGAGCACCAATCCCTTGTTTTTGATGTCGATGATAAAGGTTTCAACTAATTTGGGGTCAAGATCCGTACCGCTGATCTGGCGCAAAATGGCGAGGGCTTCAATCCAACTTTTGCGCTGCTGGTAAGGTCGGTCGGTGGTGATGGCATCAAAACAATCGGCTATTCTGATAATTTTCGCACCCAGTGGGATCTGGTCGTTTTTGAGCCCGAAGGGATAACCGCTGCCGTCTATTTTTTCGTGATGATACAGAACAAAATCGATGACGCTTTGAGGAATATCAAAATCCCTTAAGACGGCGACTCCCATCATCGGGTGCAAGCGCACTTCAGCCAGCATATCATCTGACAGGCGGCCGTGTGGATTGTTGAGGAGGTCGGCACTCAAGCCGATTTTTCCGATATCGTGCAGCCAGCCGCCCAGCCTTATGTTTTCAACAGCTGCGGCATTCAAGCCCATCCGCTCTGCCAGGCGGTGCGCATATATCGCAACCCGCCAGGCATGTTCCCGGGTATAAGGATCTTTCCTGTCCAGGATCACTGCAACGGAGGACAGCTGGGATAGTGGCCTGACGGCGTTAGCGCGTGACATTGTGTTATGTTTGATGGATTGGTTCAAAATGCGTTTCAAGCTTTATAGTGGTTGTCAAAAAAACGTTCCGATTGCAGAACGTTTTTTTGCTACAACACTTATGCCGCCATCCTTTTTTCGGAACATTATTATGACAAGCGGTATAATTTCGATAAAAGGGGTCTTTTGAAAATCGAAACGAGGGATATAATCGAATACCGCGGCGCTGTCAATCGAAAATGTGAAAACGGCAACATTATCCGGCTACCTGAATATTTAAGACTTGCCGTTTTGAAACTGCATTGAATCAGACGGATTGTCCTGCAAATCGCAGAACCCGCGTAACGTACTGCCGGGTTTCCGGGTAAGGAACCCGGCCGTTGTACCTTGTAACTGTTCCCGGGCCGGCATTGTAAGCTGCCAGTGCCTTTTTGATATTGCCGCCGAATTGATCCATCATCCTGCGCAAATATTTTGCGCCGCCATCGATATTCTGGTTGATATCGAAGCTGTCGGTAACCCCCAGCTCTCTGGCGGTGGCCGGCATCAGCTGCATGAGTCCTCTGGCGCCGGCGCGTGAAACCGCATCAACTTGAAAATTTGATTCGGCCCGGATAACCGCCCTGATCAACCCGGGCGGCAGGCTGTATTTGGCAGCTGCTTGTTGAATGCTTTCTTCAATCCTATCGCGCTCTGTTAAAACAGTTCGATGATGTTGGATTTTCTGCGCCGGTTTTTTAGCCGACACAATGGTTTTGACTCTGGGCTCGATCTGTGGAGGGCTGTTTTTATCAAGTGCCGCTGCCGAAGATCGTACTGGAATTTGATTTAAGGGTTCCTTTTTTATGGCATTTATTGCTGGCGGCGGGGGCGCTTTGAAGCGTGATTTTGAGATGACTGGACAGGCCCGGTAATCGGCAATGGTTAACCCGCGGGTTTTAAATTTGCGCTTTAAGGAGCGGGATTGAACAGCAGAGAGGATGTTTTTAAACGGCGCTTTTCGGGCAGCCGAATGGCGATAGCCTTTTACACTCTCAAAAATCCTGCGACTGGAATGCTGATGGATTGAAAACAGATTGTTGTAGGCCATATGATTGCTCGTTTACCCGTATGGGTTCATTTGTGATCCTTCCTATTTTTAGCAATATCC
>JASFIG010000077.1:0-14651 GCA_050122795.1 Desulfobacterales bacterium | reverse complement strand
GCTGCACCACATCAACCAGGCCCTAAAGGCGCATACGCTCTTCAAGCGCGATGTTGACTATATTGTCAAAGATGGAGAAGTCATCATCGTTGACGAATTTACCGGCCGTCTGATGCCCGGGCGCCGCTACAGCGAAGGGCTACACCAGGCCCTGGAAGCCAAAGAGAATGTTAAAATAGAAAACGAAAACCAGACGCTGGCCACCATCACTTTTCAGAATTATTTTCGCATGTATGACAAACTCGCCGGCATGACGGGCACCGCCGATACCGAGGCGGCCGAATTCAAAAAGATTTATGATCTGGACGTAATGGTGATTCCCACCAATATGCCGATGGTCCGGGATGATTTTCCGGATGCAATCTATAAAACCCGCAAAGAAAAGTTTGATGCGGTTATAGATGAAATCAAGGAATTGCACGATAAAGGCCAACCGGTTCTTGTCGGCACGATTTCAATCGATGTTTCCGAAAGCCTCAGCAAGAACCTGAAAAAAAGAGGCATCAAACATTCCGTGCTGAATGCCAAAAATCACGAAAAAGAAGCCGAGATCATTGCCATGGCCGGGCAGGCAGGCGCCGTGACGATTTCAACCAATATGGCCGGACGCGGCACGGACATCGTGCTGGGTGAGGGGGTTACCGACGTAGGCGGGTTGCATATCATCGGCACCGAACGGCATGAAAGCCGCCGGATTGACAACCAGTTGCGGGGCCGTTCCGGCAGACAGGGCGATCCCGGGTCCTCACGCTTTTACCTGGCTTTAGAAGACGATCTGCTGCGAATATTCGGCGGTGAACGCATAACCGGCATCATGGAAAAACTGGGGATGCCCGACGGGGAGCCCATCGAGCACAATATGATCAGTCGCGCGATTGAAAACGCTCAGGGCCGTGTGGAAGGGCACAATTTTGAAATCCGCAAACAGCTGCTGGAATATGATGATGTCATGAATCAGCAGCGGGAAGTTATTTATCGGCAACGTCGTGAAGCTTTGGACGGCAAAAGCTTGAAGCCCGTCATTGTTGAGATGATCCGCGAAAAAGCCGAGGAAATCGCTGCTGACGCCCTCGGTGAAAATGCCGTATCTGAACAATGGGATCTAAAGAGCATTCGTGACGCTGTTTTTAAGCAGTTTAATTTTTATTTAAATCTCGACAGCGAGGAGGCGCTGGAAGATCTCGATGAAGCGTCACTGGCGGAACTGATTTTTGAGGCAGCCCATACGCTTTACGAACAACGCGAAGCAGCCATCGGCCCTGAAGATTTCAGGCAATTGGAGCGCGTTGTTATGCTGCAAACCGTGGATAACCTGTGGAAAGATCATTTGCTGTCCATGGATCATCTTAAAGAGGGCATTGGCTTGAGGGGCTATGCCCAGCAGAATCCCTTACTCGTTTACAAAAAAGAGGGCTTTGAGATGTTCAATGAAATGATTGCCCGGGTTAAAGAGGAGACCCTCGGGATTTTGTTCCGCATCCAGATTGAAGAGCCCAAAAAGATCGATGATCTGCGGGCTCCCAAAGAACAGAAACTATCTTTTTCAGGGGGCGAGGGGCCGGCAAAACCCAAACCGGCCCAGCGCAAGACCAAAAAAGTCGGTCGAAATGCCCCGTGCCCGTGTGGCAGCGGTAAGAAATACAAAAAATGCTGCGGTCGCTAAGACCGATTCAAACAAAATTAAATTCCGACCCTTTACAAGCAATGATTCAGATGATTATTATAGATGCATCAACCGACTCGGAACATACTGTGGAAACGCTTTAATTTGAAACGATCGACTTAGATTGGAGTGTATCCATGGGTGACTACAATCCCGAATTGGAAGAAGGTGTTCGTTCAGAGACCAAAAAGAAGGTTAAGGAACCTTCAATGTATAAAGTTTTACTCCTGAACGATGACTACACCACCATGGATTTTGTCGTTGAAGTCTTGCGGTTTGTGTTCCATAAATCGGTGATTGACGCGACTCAAATTATGTTAAATGTGCACCGCAACGGTTTCGGATTGTGCGGGATTTATCCTTTTGAAGTGGCGGAAACCAAAGTCAATACGGTCGAAGCGCTCGCTCGCGAAAGGGGCTTTCCCTTGAAATGCACCATTGAAAGAGAGTAAATCATGATCAGCAAGGAACTCAGTGCAACACTTGGATTTGCCGTTAAGGAAGCCAAAAAAAGACGCCACGAATACGTCAGCATCGAGCATATTCTGTTTGCCATACTCAACGATCCCAATGGCATCGAAATTATTGAAAACTGTGGCGGCGATGTGGAAAATCTTCTGGATGCGCTTGAAAATTTTTTTGATGAAAAAATTGAGCGCATCCCGAAGGGAAATGACTACGTCCTGCAACAGACCATCGGGTTTCAACGGGTCATCCAGCGGGCGGTTAATCACGCCCGATCCGCCGAGAAACAGGAAGTTGCCGTGGCGGATGTCCTGGCCTCTATCTTTCTCGAAAAAGATTCGCACGCCGAATATTTTTTAAGCTCTGAGGGGATTACGCGCCTGGATGTGCTCAACTACATTTCCCATAACATTACCAAAGATTCTTTCGGCGACAGCCCCGACAGACTGGTACGGCCCGGCAAAGAGGAACGGGACCGGCGGCGGCAGGCCAACCCGCTGGAACAGTTTACCCTCAACTTGATCGATATGGCAGCTGCGGGCAAATTAGACCCCCTGATCGGACGGACGACCGAACTGGAGCGTACGATGCAGGTGTTATGCCGCAGGCGCAAAAACAACCCGGTCTTCGTCGGTGATCCCGGTGTGGGTAAAACAGCTATGGCGGAAGGGCTGGCCCAGAAAATTCAAAAAGGAGACGTCCCGGACTTGCTCAAGGATATGGAAATATTCTCCCTGGATCTGGGGGGACTTTTAGCCGGCACGAAATTCCGGGGCGATTTTGAGCAGCGCCTCAAAGGTGTTATTTCCGAGTTGCAAAAGAAATCCAAGGCCATCTTATTTATTGATGAAATCCACACCATCGTCGGTGCGGGCGCAACAAGCAGTGGTTCGATGGATGCTTCCAATATTTTGAAACCGGTATTGGCCAGCGGCGAGGTCCGATGCATTGGTTCATCCACCTTTGAAGAGTTCAAGAATCATTTTGAAAAAGATCGCGCGCTTTCAAGACGGTTCGAAAAAATTGAGGTCATGGAACCGCCGGTCTCTGAAACGGTTCAAATCCTCAAAGGTCTGCGGGCCCGTTACGAGGAGCATCATGGAATTGCTTATACCGATGCGGCCCTGAAGACAGCGGCAGAGCTGTCCGTAAAATATCTCAGGGATCGGTTTTTGCCGGATAAGGCCATTGACGTCATTGACGAAGCCGGCGCATTTATCAGGCTTTCCGGCTCCTCACGTCGCAAACGGATCAATCCGGCAGATATTGAAAAAATTGTTGCCAAAATGGCACGCGTGCCCACCCAGAGTGTAACCACTTCCGATCGCTCCAAGCTTGAAAACCTGGAGGATGGCTTAAAAAAGGTTGTATTTGGCCAGGATGATGCCATCAGAGCACTTGTGACATCCATTAAGCGTTCGCGAGCCGGTCTCGGATCTCCGGAACGCCCCGTAGGCTGCTTTTTGTTTACCGGCCCCACCGGAGTTGGAAAAACGGAAGTGTCCCTGCAGGTAGCCCGTATTCTGGGCGTAGAATTCATGCGTTTTGACATGAGCGAATACATGGAAAAGCATGCAGTGGCCCGTCTGATTGGTGCACCACCGGGCTACATCGGATTTGATCAGGGCGGCCTGTTGACCGACGGCATTCGCAAACATCCTCACAGCGTCCTGCTGCTGGATGAGATTGAAAAAGCCCACCCGGACCTGTTCAATATTTTGCTTCAGGTCATGGATCATGCTACCCTGACCGATAATAACGGTCGCAAGGCGGATTTTCGAAATGTGATCCTGATGATGACCTCAAATGCGGGTTCAAGAGAGATGAGTGCGGCCAGCATCGGCTTCGGCCAGACACACAAGGATGCTCAATCCAAGGGTAAAAAAGCTATTGAAAAGTTATTCAGCCCTGAATTCAGAAATCGGTTGGATGAGACGATTACCTTTAATGCCCTGAATTTGGAAATCATGGAAATGATCGTCGACAAATTCATCGCCGAGTTGAATCAGCAACTGGCCATCAAGAAGGTTGCGCTAACGATTTCACCGGCGGTGCGGACCTGGCTGGCCGAAAAGGGGCATGACCCGACCTATGGTGCCAGACCCCTGAGCCGGGTTGTTCAGACTGAAATCAAAGACAAGCTTTCCGATGCAATCCTGTTTGGAAAACTGCAAAACGGCGGTCTGATATCTCTTGATATATCGGATAACCAGCTAACATTCAACTACAGTTAATTCGTTAAATGGATAAATGGTCAATTGATCATTTGCACCTAAACCATATTGTCGAGTGTGCAGTGACTATTTGTCCAATCAACTGTTTAACCAATTGACTAACCTGAATGCCTGTATACCTTTTATCAGATGAACTGATATTCCCATCCCCCAAGCTCGCTGCCCGGGAGGGTCTTCTGGCTGTCGGCGGTGATTTAAGCCGGGAGCGGCTGCTATTGGCCTATCGCATGGGCATATTCCCCTGGTATTCTGAGAATGAGCCGATTATGTGGTGGTCTCCAGATCCACGGTTGATATTGTATCCGGATCAGCTCAAAATTTCAAAATCATTGAAAAAAGTGATTAGTAAGGGCGACTTTGAGTTGACCATGGATCAGGATTTTGAAACCGTGATAACGGCCTGTGCCGAGAGCCGAACCGAAACCAATGAAGGTACCTGGATTGTCGATGAAATGATTGCAGCCTACTGCAAGCTGCATGAATCCGGTCTGGCCCACTCGGTTGAAACCTGGATGGACAACCAACTGGCCGGCGGCCTGTACGGGGTTTCCATTGGCCGCTGTTTTTTCGGAGAATCGATGTTTACCCGAATCAGCAATGCATCCAAGGTTGCCCTTGTGGGTCTGGTCAATTACTTGCAAAGCTTAGATTTCGATTTAATCGACTGTCAGGTTAGCACCCCTCATTTGGTGAGCCTCGGGGCGCGTGAAATTCCACGCGCACGATTTTTGGATGAACTGGCGACCGCATTAAAAGCGCCCACCTTAAAAGGCCGCTGGTCTTTTCCACCCTCAGCTCCGGTTTAATCCATCGTTCAGTAGCCCCTGTTTGGTTTCTTAGACGTTGTTTAACCCATCTGCAGAATTCCTTGACAGAAGCGGTTTATTGCATTTATACCGCATGTCATAAAAATGTTCCGCAAAAAAGGATGGCGGCATAAGTGCTGTAGCAAAAAAACGTTCCGCAATCGGAACGTTTTTTTGACAGCCACTATATATGGCAAATTCGAACACGGATAAGCACGCAGTACTCGAATAGGTGAACGCTCAAAAAGGAGGCATTCTCAGCATGGAAAAGGATTGCATTTTCTGTCAAATCGCCCACGGTCAAACCGATACAACCATATTGCACAAAACCGACACCCTGGTGGTTTTTAAAGACATTAATCCCCATGCGCCGGTGCATCTGCTGTTTGTGCCCAAAAAGCATATTCGCAGCATCAATGACCTGACCGGCGACGATCAGGAGATTCTTGCCGAACTGATCATGGTGGCCCGGGATATGGCCAAAGAACACGGGGTTGCAAAGTCCGGATACAAGCTGCTGTTCAACGTGGAAAAGGGCGGGGGGCAGGTGATTTTTCACCTTCATCTGCATCTCATCGGAGGCTGGTAATTTTCTTTTTTGAGATGGCTATTTTTCCGATGAGCGGTGTTCTCCGCGGATTTATATTGTCGACGTACGATCAGTACGCCGACAAAATAAATCCTTGTGCGGCCGTGCTCATCGAAAAAATCTCTAACCTCAAAAAAGAAAATACAATTTTTACAAATCATTTTTTTCAATGCTAAATGTATAGGGGTTAATTGGAGTAGGTTACATCTTTAGGTTATTGATAAAATTTTGAACTGAATTTCGCCTTGCTCTCGAACAAAATCTAACAGTTTACAATCAATTCTACTCCAATAATAAAAATCCCTCATTTCAATAGAGGGAAAACCATTTTACACATTTAGAAAAACGAGTGTGTATTCTTATCGCTGAAATTTTAACAGGGTGGGAGTGGCTTCCAGCCACGATCGAAAGGCGCTGCTTTAAACCTGAATTTTGATTATCTGGATCTAAATGCCCGTGAAAATGCGTTTGCCCAACAGCCAGAATGCGGGATTGTATGTGCATATTCCGTTTTGTGCGCGCAAGTGCCGGTATTGTGATTTTTATTCGGAAACCGACCTGTCATTTAGGCCGCGGTTTTTAGACGCGCTGATGGCGGAAATGGAATTGGTTTCGGCTGAAGGGCTTCGCTTTGATACGCTTTATATCGGTGGTGGGACGCCTTCAACGTATGATCATGATGACATCGGTCAAATCGTTGAGGCCGCCCGGCGACATTTTGATTTTCTTCCTGATCCTGAAACGACCATTGAAGTCAATCCCGGCAGCGCCACCATTGAGCAACTGAAAGGCTACCGGGCTGCCGGTGTGAATCGGCTCAATATCGGGGTGCAATCCTTTCATCAACGCGATCTTGATTTTTTAGGGCGCATCCATACCCCTGCTGAAGCCCGTAAAGCCATCACCGAGGCGCACCGGGCAGGCTTCAGGGATATCGGACTTGATCTGATATATGGTCTGCCGGAGCAATCCAGAGCAGATTGGCTTGAAGACCTGAAACAGGCCGTTGCAAACGAACCCACCCATTTATCCTGTTACATGCTCACCTATGAAAAAGGAACCCCCCTGCATGGCGATCTGAAAAGCGGTCGGATTCAAGCGCTGCCTGATGATCAGGGGCGAGCGCTTTTCGAGACGACGATCGAATTTTTAGAAGACAACGGCTTTTATCAATATGAGATATCCAACTTTGCCAGACAAGCTACGGGGCCGGTAAACTACATCTCGCGACACAATTTAAAGTACTGGACCCGGGCACCGTATATCGGCCTGGGGCCCTCGGCGCATTCGTTTATCAAATCACAGCGCTTCTGGAATATATCCAGTTTAAGACGCTATATAGCTGCAATCGAATCCGGACAAACACCGATGGCTGATAAAGAAGTGCTCACCCGCGAGCAGGAAATAATTGAAGCCATTTATCTGGGATTGAGAATGACACAGGGGATTGATCTGGTCTGGTTTCGACAAAGATTTGGAATTGATTTTATTGAGGCATTTAAAGACGTCATCACCGAACTTGAAAAAAGAAATTACATCATAACAGACCCATCGCACACTGCTTTAACGCGGCGGGGAAATGCCTTTCTGGACAGCATTGCAGAGATGTTTGTAACCCGGGATCTTTCCAATGCGAAAACGGCATAAATCTGCACTTTCCTTTAAAAATGATCGCGGTCCCTCAGAAAAAGCAGGCCAATTCATTTTAGTCCCGTCAGGAGAACATTCATTAAAAGCTTTTTGTCCGGCTCATGCTCGACAAGCCAGTCATGTATAGACAACCCCATATATGAATCCCTGGTTGTTAATGTATCCAGGGAGAAGTCAGGGCTTATGCGCAGTATGTCCGCGGCGGCTGCACGGGCATCTTCATCGTTACCCAGCGCACTGTAGGCGCAAGCCAGGGTGATGTATGCCCTCAACGCATGTCTTTTGCTGGGATTGTTGCCGAGTAGCTTCCTGCCGGTAGCGATCGCTTCCACATACCGGCCAGTCCTGCGGAAGTATTCCGCAAGGTGACTGAGCTGCATATTTCGATTGTACTGAGATACGCCGCGCTCCAAGCCGATTGCCTTTTTCATTATCTCGAGGGCTTGTTCATGCTTGCCCATCAAGCTCAACGTGTGGCAGTAAAGTGTGTAGTTGGCGGCAGTTGGCGCCATATGGATTGCCTTTGTGAACAACGGGATCGCCTTCTCATAGTTGCCCTTCCCGACATAGGATATACCCATCATTGAGATATACCAGTTTGGCGGGCTGGGATTTAGACGCATCGCTTTTTCAAACAATCGAAGGGCTTCCTCGTAGCGTTCGGCCTGGTTAAGCGCGGATCCGCCAAAGGCGTACCCATCGGCGTCGTTGGGATCGAGCTCGACTGCTATTTCTGCTTCTGCAATCGCTTTGTCCGGCTGCCCCCTGTGGGCGTAAAAGCGGCTCAATACGATGTGCCCTTGGGCGCTTGATTTGTCTAAAGCAAAAATCTTCTCTGAAAGCTCCAGCAGCCGCGCAATATCCGCTTCGCGGGATTTGCTCCAACCAATGCCGATGTCTGCATCGATAGCATAAGCCAACCAGAAATAAGCCGTGGCATATTTTGGATCCAGGTTAAGGGCATCCTTGTACATTCGCTTGGCGATTTCCATGTCCTCTTTGGTATACCTGAAGTGATGTTCACGGCCTTTTAAGATTTTCAAAAATGCCTCAAGACTGGTCGTGCCGCCTCTGTGAATACGGCTTTGCTCTCCTTCCGTCAGAACCACCTGCAGGGCCGTGATGATCTCCAGTGTGATTTCATCCTGGAGCGCGAATATGTCTTTTAATTCCCGATCATAGCGTTCAGCCCATTGATGTGTTCCAGTTGGGGCATCGATGAGTTGAGCTGTTATACGTACCCTGTTCTCTGTCTTTTGGACACTGCCCTCCAGAATATAGCGTACGCCCAGTTCTTCTGCAGCCTGTTTGATATTGAAAGCTTTGTTCTTGTAGGCAAAAGTCGAGTTGCGGGCGATCACGAATAATTTAGGCGTCTTTGAGAGCGCCATGATGATGTTTTCGGTTATACCGTCGCTGAAGTACTCCTGTTTGGGGTCATCACTCAGGTTGATAAAAGGCAGTACGGCAATTGAAGGTTTGTCAGGCAAGGGAAGCGGTGTTTTCTCAGGTAAACCGGCCCTGCGCAGTGCATCCATGTAACGTTCCATACCTTCGCGATCTTTCCAGCCCATATTTTTAAATTCGCGCTCGATGTTAAAACTCGGATCCATCTTGAGGACCTGTGCCGCGGCTTCGCGGGCTTTTTCCGCTTGCCCTAACGTGGAATAAATGGCAGACAGGTTTCGATAGGTAGTGATGTCATCCGGATTGAGAAAGAGCGCTTTCTTTGATGCAGCGATGGCGTCCTCGTAACGCCCGGCGAACCAATAATACAGGCCTGAGTTTCTGTAATAACTCACGGGGGGAAACGGGTTGAGACGACCGGCTTTCTCTTGCAGGGGGATGGCTTCTTCATATCTACTTGCGTTAAAAAGAGTCCCGGCCAGGGCCTCGTAAGCGGCTGCATGATTTGGATTCATCCGCAACGCATGCCTTGCTATCTCGATAGCCTTTTCATGGTCTCCATTTCCTTGAACAATCCGGCTCCAGAATAGGAGATTAAAACAATTGTTTTCATCCAATTCGAGGGCTTTGCGGGCATATTCGGTGGCCAACTGCCAGGACTTGTCGGGGTCTTGACTCCACCTTCGAGCTGTGTCCCAAAGATGGGTCGCACCAATTCCTCTGTATGCGCCCGAGAAATCCGGATCCAGTTGAATAGCCTCTTCGTACAGCTGGCGGGCCTTATACATGTCCTCTCGATTGGTTCGGTAGTAATACTTACTTGCTTCCAAATATTTTGCGTACGCTCTGAGGTTGTTGGTTTCCCGCTTCAACAGGCGTACCTGCTCCCCCTCGGTTAGCTTGACCTGCGCCTCAACGAGTATATTCATGGCAATTTTGTCCTGTATAGCCAGCAAATCATCCATTTTGACGTCATATTGCTCGGACCACAGATGATGACCCTTCAAGGCATCGATTAATTGTGCAGTCACCCGCAGCTTTTCACCCGACCGCTGCACACTTCCTTCCAGCACATACTGCACACCCAGTTCCTCGGCTATCTGCTGGACTTTTACGCGTTTGCCCTTGTAGGTGAAAGAGGAATTCCTGGCGATGACGAACATCCGGGGGACTTTTGAAAGGGCATTAATGATAGCTTCGCTTATGCCGTCACTGAGATACTCTTGCTGGGGATCACCACTGAGGTTCTCAAAGGGCAGCACGGCAATGGAGGGTTTATCGGGTAATTCAAAGGCCATCCTCTCAACTGAAGCCGGTTCAATCGGTGATGGAGGCATATAAAAGTTCCATACCACCACACCCATGATCACAACAATGGCTGCAATACCCCAGACGACTGACGCTTTCCTCCGCCAAAAGGGAATTAATTCTGCCGCTTCCTTTTTCTCAACGACGATAACTCTCGGCTCCATTAATACCCGATAGACACTCACTGGCTTGACAATGTTTTTAACCGTTTGATCTCCTAAAAACTCGTATCCGTACGGCAGCTTGCTTTCAATGTGGTCAAAAGCCGTCTTCGATATGCAGATACCGCCGGGTTCGGCCAGGCCTTCCAATCTGGCAGCAATGTTGACGCCATCTCCATATATGCGATTTTTTTCCTGAATGACATCGCCAAGGTTTATGCCGATGCGGAACTGCATCCTGCGGGTTTCGGGTAATTCTTCATTTCGCGCTTTGATTTCTTTTTGAACCGCTACGGCGCATTGCACCGCATCGACCACGCTGACAAAATCGGCCAACAGATTATCACCAGGTGAGTCCAGCACTTTACCGTTGTGCTGCTGGATGAGAGTGGTGAGCACCTCCCGATAAGCAGTTAAAGTGCGGACGGTTGCTTCTTCGTCCTCACCCATGAGGCGACTATAGCCTTCGACGTCAGCACTTAGGATAGCAGTCAGTTTGCGTTTAAAACCTTCAGTTGCCATAGTGGCCCCCCTTTTAAAGGTTTCAAACAGAGAGCGTAATTAAGTGGAATGTTCGGAAGAGCGCAAAACCTGATGAGAAATCTGATTCGATTGTTGAAATGAAAAACCGCCTCAGATCAGTTGGAGCAGGAGAATCAAAGATTTATCAAGTTAATTTATACCCGATTCATTGGATTTTAGTCAATCAAATTTAGCAATACGGCATGTGGAGATAGTGTGCGTCGATACCAAATATCACCCGCATGTAATTTGTTGAGAGAAACCCAGAAATTGTAATTTTACAGATATGAAACGGATATCACAAGAATTTTAGCGTCTTGATAGATGTGCGTTGTTGAAGAAATGGTCAGTTGTCGCAGTCTGAGATCATAGCTTTTTTATTATAGATTAAATTTCGCTTTATTCCGGTTCAGGAGGATATTTTTTAAACGTCTTTCCGTAAGCGATGACTTTGCCGTTTTCATCAATTGCTTTAACTCTTATTTCATATCGAGGATTCATAGAATGGAAAGGGCATGGGCCCTCGTAATTCTTTAGAGCGCCCACTGGGATGAGATTCGAACCATCGTACTCAAAAGTTCCTCCACCATGGCCATAGTTATTATCGATATCTTTCATTTTAACTTTGAATGATTTAGTGTTGTCAGGAACATTTTCCAAGGTTATTTCGGGCGATCTCTCATCAAAGCAGATTTGATCCTTCAGCCAGCTAAAATCTACGGACATCTGAGGCAAGTTCGAGTAATCTTCAGAGCATCCAAGCATCATAGAAAAAACGATTAATGCAGCAATCCGTATCTTCATAGTCCAATCCGAAACCTTATTGTTAACCTTGATAAAACAACAGGCGAATACAGATATATTCAAACATCAAACATTCAACCACACTGCCGATTTGTAGATGCAGTCACAAAAATTTAAACTATCCCAAAATCCGAATTATCCTTCCATAGCTTAGCTTTGCCAAACCTTCATGTATATCGAGACTATCTACACCTTACAAAAGTACAGATATGTTATCGCTACTTGAATTTCGCAAGTTTCTGATCGTCAGGCATTAATGGCACAAGCAAAAATGAACCCTCTAAAATCATCCCTTGCGCAGTTTTCTGACATCTCCTACCCGCAACGTCACGTTGGTTGAGTCAAAGTATTCCGCCAGGGGAATGACAAATTTGCGGGATACGCCTGTCATTTCTTTAAATTGGGGGGTGGCAATCTCCGCCTGATCTTCGAGAAATTTAACCAGTTTCTGCTTGAGGGCGTTTATTGCCTCGGTGTGAAAAAAAAGATCTTCTTTGACCTTGATGATGCTTCCTTCATTCACCAGGTGCATGAGAACTTCCCGCGACCGTTTGGCATCGGCATCAAGCGATTTGGCCAGTTCCTTGAAATAGGGAGGCTCGAGTCCGGCCTTGAGATACGTTTTCAGAATTTTATCCTTTACATCCGCCTGTTTGCCGCCCAGCGATACCGCATGCGTTGCCAGCCGGATGATATTTTCTTCCTGAGCGATGTCTTTTTCTTTGATCATCTGGTTTAAGGTCAGATTGAACAGCCTGGATGTCAGCAGGGAAGGAAACTTGGTCTTCAGTTCCTCTTTGGGCATGCCTGCTTTGAGGGGGTTGGTCTGGTGGTAATCGCCAAGCTGGTGCCGAATGTCGTTTTTGAGCGTTTCGAATCCATTATGGTGGATGTAGATCCTGTTTTCCTTTTCGACCTGGATGAGTGCTTTTTGGGATAGTAAATGCTGCAGAATTTTTTCCAGCTGCTTATCGGGCAAATTGGTCATCATTTTCAGATGGGCGAATGAAACCCCCTGGTATCCGGCGGCTTCGGCCTGAAATGCAACGATGGCTTCCGGTGCCAGATGTTCTAAAGCCTTCAAACCGTCAACCACCTCGGGTTTAAAACGTTTGTGTTTTGGGGGGATGGGGTTGAGCACCTTCCCGCCGCCAACGGTGTGCACCGGAGAATAACTGCGGATGACAAAGCGATCATCCTTGACCAGGGCCACCGGCGCGTCCAGTCGCAGTTGGACGACGGTGGCTTCATCGGGTGCCAGTTCCTCACGATCCAGCAAAATGATATTGCCGAGCACTTCGCTGGTGCCGGTATGAAAACGCACCCGGGTGCGATTTTTCAGCGGCTTTTTGTTGCTGCCCAGATAATGTAGAGATACATCTACCATGTAACTGGCCACCAAACTGCCCGGTTTGGACAACACCTCACCCCGGTGGATGGCTTCTCTTTCAAGCCCCTGGAAATTAACGGCAGTGCGCATGCCGGCGCTGGCCTGATCCGCACTTTTGTTGTGCACCTGAATGCCGCGCACTTTGGATGTGATTCCCGCTGGGTAAATCATGATCGACTCCCCCACTCGAACATGACCGGAAACCAGGGTGCCGGTGATGACGGTTCCAAAGCCTTTCATGGTAAAGACGCGATCAATCGGCAGGCGGAAAAGGTCCGAGGGGGAGCGGTCGGGGATTTTGGCGGCCAGCTCATCCAGGATTTTGATAAATTCGGGGACGCCTTCTTGGGATGTCGAGGAAACAGTGGCGACAGGTGCGTCTTCTAAAAAGGTGCCTTTGACAAAGTCGCGGATGTCCTCAAGGGCAAGCTCCAGCCATTCTTCATCGACCATATCGATTTTGGTGACGGCCACCAGGCCGTATTCCACACCCAGCAGGGTGCAGATCTCCATGTGCTCGCGTGTCTGGGGCATAACGCCCTCATCGGCCGCGATCACCATCACCACGAGGTCGATTCCGGTAGCCCCGGCCACCATATTTTTGACAAATTTTTCGTGACCGGGTACGTCCACGATGCCCAGGTGCTGGCCGCTGGGCAGATCCAGAGCCGCAAAACCCAGTTCAATGGTAATGCCGCGCTCCCTTTCCTCCTTGAGACGGTCCGTGTCGGTGCCGCTGATGGCTTTGATCAGACTGGTCTTGCCGTGATCAATGTGGCCGGCTGTTCCCAGAATAATCTGCTTCACCGGGGAAACTCCTTATGATTCTTTTATCGCAAAGATGCCCAGAGTTTAGAGACTTTTTGAACGGCTTTTTCTTTGCGTCTTTGCGAGCGGATTCAGTCTTGTTTTCTTTTTCGCAGGTATTCGGCAAAATAAGCCAATCCAACCAAAATAATGGCCAAACCCACGACATATGTGGGATTGAGGCTGCCGAAAAATATACGGCTGACAATCGCCGCAAATGCCAGCCCCATAATGGCTCTGATCACAAAAATCGTCATTTGATTCATTGCTTAAACCTTCCGAAGAATTAATCACCTGTTGTGTATCCGACAAGGATATACCCGTCAACCCTTAGTTTTGTAACAATAACGTTATGGAAATAGGATTTGTTGACGGTTGCATAAGCGCAGAAATACCACGCAAAATCAACCATAAGCATTTTTTTGTGCTTGAAAAGCAGGATTGGATTTGTTAATTAAAGTGGCTCTAAACCGTGTGGTCTTCGGACTTCCGAATTTATTGTTTATGGTGGGTGTAGCTCAGTTGGTAGAGCACCGGGTTGTGGCCTCGGCGGTCGTGGGTTCAAATCCCATCACTCACCCCATTTTTCAAAATAGTTTAAACCTTTGGAAAATGTTCAATTTTGTTCAATTTCAAGGAAGACCAAGATTTTAACCACAGACATACAAATGCGTATTTCGCGGATTAAAATCTTTGTCTGACACAGAAATTGGGCAAAAGGGGGCGTTTTCCAGAGGTTTAAATATGCGCCCGTAGCTCAGCTGGATAGAGCGCCGGACTTCGAATCCGTAGGCCGCAGGTTCGAATCCTGCCGGGCGTACCAATAAATTTAAAGGGTTATGGTC
>JASFIG010000076.1:0-14772 GCA_050122795.1 Desulfobacterales bacterium | reverse complement strand
AAAATCCGGAAAGAAGCCCAACCTTCGGAAAATATTTACCGGCCAGAATCAGGGTCGGAATCTGAGGGATAGACGGATTATAAAAGGCCAGACCATTGAGCAGATGCAGGCATACGGGGACCATCAGCCCGGCCAGCAAGAAACGATTGCTGAAGAACTGCCCCAGGCGGTTGCTGTCCAGGGCCTCCTGCATAACCAGCGGAACCCGCAACAGCGGAAAGTTCATCCGCTCATTGTATAATGGCTGTTTGCTTAACAGGTTAACGATGCACACCATGACAAAATAACAAAGCAGGACGAATATCGTCCAGGTCAGCAGAGGCGTTAACCACGTATTCCATGGGATTTGTTTGAGGACTTCAAACCACCCCAGCTGCCGCCCGCCGAGAAGACCGTTGTAAAGGCCGGCAATCGCATCCGCGCCCTGAGGATACCAATTTTCGGGCATCAGCGGATGCAGGACTTCCGACCAGCGATTTTCAACGGTGGCAAAATGGAAGGGGGCCGTGAGATTGATAAAAAAGGTGCGCGCCAATCCGGTCCAGGCAACACCGGACAACAGCACCATCAGGGCCCAGGACACCAGCAGTTCTTTGCCGGTAATCCATTTTTGGCCTTTAAACACCAGGCGCAAAACGGCCGTCAGGACCATCAACCACACCAGAATGTAAAAGGGCGCCAATGGGAAGTGCCCGCCCCCCAGGGGGGTTGCCTGGCGAAAGGCATTATTAAAGGGGGTGATCAGACAAATTGCCAGCGCAAAAACCGACCCCAGCACAATAGCCCGCAAACGGATTTTTTCTCCGATCTTTTCCTCTTTAACGCCAGTCAGCCCATCTTGATTGGATGCGGGTTGCTGATTTTCGGTCATTTCTTGATATCCTTACCGTCCCTTTCGACATCAACTCAGTACGCAATATCCTCTTACCGTGCCGGGCGACTTCATTTACCACGAAGTACACGAAGAAGCACGAAGATAAAAGAAAATTTTTAGCTTCTTACTTCGAGCCCTTCGTGATCTTCGTGGTTAAAAAAATGGCGACAACCCAATAGCGCAATAATTAGCTTGACACGAGTCCCATTTCCTTTTCAGCTTCTGCCAGCAAACGCTCATAGTGTTCCTTGGTGGGGCGCTCAAAGGACCGCCACAGTAACAATTGTTTGCGGATATTATGCAAAAAGCCTTTGTTGATCCGGTGCCAGGCATTGGCTTCACCGGACTCACGCGTTAAATGCATCTTGATCTCGAGAAAACCCACTTCATCGACAGCCGGACAAAATTGCAGTTCAACTCTCTGGTTGATTCCGAAATCAAAGGGCGCCAGCCAGACACTGGCCCGCATCTGCAGACAAGCATCATACTCGCAGTCCGCCTCCGGGCAGTCTTCATCATCACCTGCCAGACCGGGCGCCGTCTGGCAGCTGAATCCAAATTTGATATCACCGGTGGAAAACAATCCATGCGATACATCCTGGTGCCCCTGAAAATACTCCAGCAGAAACCCGCCGATGCTGCGATGCTCCGCATAACTCATGTAAAACGGCAAGGTGACCTCAAGGGTGTTTCCAACAGCTTTGGGCAGGGTCCAGGCCCGGTTGACGTCGGGGATGGCAATTTCACCGGCCACCTTTGACGGGTAAAGAACCGAAACCAGCACAACAATGATCACCAGAACCATGGCCGCCACACCAGCCCAGGAGGAATAATTAACGGTGATCCCCGACCAGAGCGATGTTTCGGCAAAAAGTTTGGCTGAGGTCTGGGCCAGCAAGTACCCCAGAACCACACTGATAACGGCCAGGGCCATGGCTTCGGCAATAAATAAAAATGATACGTGCGAAGGTGCCAAGCCCACTGATGTGTATATTCCGATTTCACGCTTGCGTTCATACACGCTTCCGATCATGGTATTGAGGACGATAAAAACCGAAATGATAATCGGAATGATAATGTTGGGCACGCCGCTATAGCGCATGGTATCGCTGGCATGATACAGATAGGTTCCGTCCGCTTCACCGCTGAACAGCGTCAACCCGAAACGGTCCACCAGATTCTGGGCTTCTTGCTGAATGGAAAGATTTTCATGTGGAACGATGGCCACGCCTTTCAGGTGCCCCCCGGCGGCCAGAAGGCTGCGATAGGGGATGATCAAGGTCAGATCGCCTGCTATATGCTGGTAGAGGCTTTGAAATTCGCGTACATCGTCACCCGATTCCATGGCATCGAGTTCCTCTTCGGTCATCTCGGCAGAGACTTCGCGGGGAAAAGTGGCCGGCGTCAGCGGCTCACCGTCCAGGTCGGTACGTTGCTGCAGCTTTTTGCCCGAAAAAACACCCACGACCTCAAAGGGCATACCCCACATGGACACGGTCGCGCCCGCGGGTTTTTGGGGATTGATACCCAGGCTTTGCGCCATGCGATCGGGCAACAAAACCGTGTTCAATTCATTTTCCGCCAGCCAGCGCCCGCCGATCAGAATTTCATCGAGTCCTGAAACACGGGGTTCTAAATGCGAAAGACCGACCAGCCCCTGGGCTTCAAAGGACCGGCCTTTGTGATAGACCGGAATGCGCGTTGTGCGCGTTCTGTCCTGATCCTCCAGCCAGACCCGCGGGACGCTGAGTCCTTTGCCGGAAAAGTTGTTGGCGATAAACTCAAGGGCTTGGACCGGCAAATCGCGCCAGTTGACATTTTTTAGCAAAAAGCCGTTATAGGGCGCTGTCGGTTCATACAACAGCCGCGCATGGTGCCGCATGGACTTGACCGCCGTGAAGCTCATAATCGTAAAGGTTAAAATAACCAGGGTGGCGCAGGTGAGGGCGGTTCGCAGGCGCCGGCGCCTCAAATTACTGACACCCAGTAAAAAGGCCGCCACAAACGCTTTCCAGCGACCGAGTTCTTCGGCCTGGATTAGTTTTGCGCGGGTTTGCAACTGGGTCATCTCGCCTTCAAAACGGAAAAAAATGATCAGCGTCACCATAAGGGAGAGCCCCATAATAAAAAATGCCAAAATCACCACCATGGGGCTGTACGCCAGCTGAAAGGCTGGATGCACATAATAGATGAGTGCGATCAACAAGACGAGAATACCGATAAAGGCAACGATGCGTTTATAGATATTGGCATAGCAAAACAAAAGCCGTTCCATACAAAACGCGAAGGGCACAAAAAGGGCTATGTAAAACAACACCCCGTACAGAACGTCTTTCTGGGTTTTTTCGACATCATCATACACCCGCGTGGCCAGTGCCCATGATCGCACGCTGGCCTCCGAAGATCGGTCGTACAGTTTATTCTCATAGGTCGATTGCGCGGTACTTAACGCTTCCAGGCCCTCATTCTGAAGTGTACGAATGCGCTCATTGAATATACCGCGTCTCTCTAAATTGGAAATGCGGGGTTCCAGCAGGGTCCACATATCTTTGGCGACCTGATATTCGGTGCGGAACAAAAAGGGTGTATGGCCCACCATGTAGCCGACACCGGTGGATTTATCCTTGCTGGCATTGGTCAGTACCAGTTTATTGCGCAGCACCGTGTCCGACAGCGTTATCTTCAGGGGCGTGCCCGGTTCTAAGAAGGTCGTTGTTATGGTCGATGCGTTGGCATACTCTGAAATCCAGGTGTCGAGGCGGCTCATAAACCATCGCAAAGGATCGGATTCCCGTCGCCCGTCGATAATATTGACTTTGCTCAAATGGCGGAACGTGCGCGGCTCCAGCAGGTTGAAAAAAGTTATCCCGCTGCTGGCAAACATCACCAGATCGGTTTCCATCAGGCGCCGGTACATTTTGACACGATAGGCGGCCTTTCCGGTTTTATTTTTATCGATGGTCCAGATAATGTCGCCGCTCTCGGGATGAAATTTATAGCCCTCAATGATGATTTTGTGATAGCTGTGCTTTTTATCGGCCACCCCTCTGAGGTAAAAATTGCCCAGATGATCGACCATCACGTAGAAGCGGGCCGGGCCCTGGTAGCAAAGCAGCACGGTTCCGGGTGCCGGCTGGTCGGCAAACAACTCGCCGTGCCTTAAAAATTTTGCCCTGCCGAGGACGGCGGAATAGCCAAAGCGGGGGAAAATGTCGTCATGTAGCCTGGGCGCTTGCGCCAGGTGTTCGATCAGGCGGCAAACCACTGCACTTTGTTTGAGCGCAAAGGCGGTATCCACATGTTCGGGCGTATCAAGTGGCGAGCCCCAGCGGGCTCTGGCATCATGGGTGGTGACAAAGGTCAGCCCGTGAATGGCGCCCAGTGCGGTAAGCTCCCCGCCCAGCGGGGGTTTATCCAGAAAATAGCTTTGCCAGGATCGTTTACGGCTGGGGCGCAGGCTATCTTTATACATCCCGGTATAGCCCAGTTCTTTTTCAATCCGGTCAGCTCCCTCGCGCAGGACCCCATCGATGGTACTGTAGATGACGGTACGGTTAATCCGCGGCCTAAACGGAAACGCCCAGCCATAATTAAAGGCGCCAAAACCGTCGCCATGGCTGGACAGATGCAGCGAAACTGCTGCATCCAGATCATATTGCCGCACCTGGCTTCTGAAAGCGCGCCCATCGCCGATCTCTCTGGCATGCCGGCGGACATCAGAGAGGATGGCCTTTTGATCGTCGATGGCCTTGGGAAGGATTTCTGCCAGCGCCTGGCGATCATCAGCCGTCAGGTCCGAAAAATCGGAACTCCACATCAGGCGCCTGAGCGTCAGTCTTTCCTCGGCCAGCTTTTGAATCTGTTTGGTATTGGCCGCCGTCTTCTGCTCTAACCGCAGGCGCATCAGGTGCCGCGATACCCTGTCTGATTCTGTCTTTAGACGCTGGTCAATAGCTGTCTTCAGTATTCGGCCGGTCTCCTCATCGAGAGGTTCGTTTCCGGTCGCCGAATCAACGGACATCGTATTTAACAGTTTAATCGTCTTCCGTTTTTCCTTAACCAGGGCTTTGAATTCTTTTTGTAATTTTCGCATATCTTTTGACCTGGCTGAAATACTCCAGATCATTTCGCGAAAACCCGCAAGTGTCTGGGCATGCCCGCTGCTGGCAATCAGAAGAACCGATCGTTTGGGTGGTTGTTCCTTTAGAAAGCGGGCCAATTCCAGCAGGGTGGCAATACCGACAGCCTCATCGGCACCCGGTGACATCCCTGCCACGATGGCGGTACTGTCATAAAAGGCTTCCACCATGACCAGTCTTTCCTTCAATGTGGGATCCGTGCCCTCGACGATGCAGTAAATATTTTCCGAACTGACCCGTTGCCAGTGCGTCTGTGAGACCAGTCGCGCCTCGGCTGCCACCTGTCCGTTGGCAGCCCTTTCAAAATCGCCAAAAACGTCTCTGGCTTGCGCCCGGGACATCCAGAACCGCGGAAACTGAAGCGGCGAAAGTTCAAACTTTTCCTCAAATAAGGTTCGGGTAGAATTTTCACGATCGATGTAAATGAGCGCCCGGGCACCGAGGTTGGCGGCATGCAGCCAATTTTTGCCCGAATCCATTTCCATTAACAGAATGGCACCTTTGACGGATTTGCCGTTTAATTCGGCCAGTTCGCCTCGGCCGGCATAAATCAGCGGCCCGGAGAATCCGGGCGCTGCGATGGTTTGTGGCGTTACGGCATTGCCGGTGATGGGATGCAGCTCAACGGGCCGATTGTAGTTGGGAAGCGTTAACTGGCTGCGGGCATGCTGGATGACCGGTACCGAGAATCGGTAGGATCCCACTTCTTTATATCCGAGCGTTTCAAATTTTTCTTTTAGAAATTTCGCAGCAGCCGCATTTCCGTCCGAACCGGTGCTGCGGTCTTTCAGAGACGAAAACCGGTTGATAACATCACTGAAAGAATCCGGCAAATTTTTTTCGGTCACCGCCCCTGTTGCTGCCGGAGCCCACAGCAAGCCGATCAGCAGTATCAAAAACGCAATATACCATTTTACCGCTCGCCGCTGGCTCCCGGCTTTTGGCCGCTTGCTACTGGTCACTGGCGGCTGGCTGCTGGCTGCTTGCGTCTGGGTGCCGGCGTATGCCAAGCGCCCCCCCGGCGCAAAGGTCGTATGTTTAAAATTCTTTGATGTCCGGTCATAAAACATAATGTCGAAATACCTTGTGCAATATATTTCAAAGTAATTGGCCTGGAATTAACTGCCAGGCGCGAGCTGCCAGTGACCAGAAGCCAGCTGCCAGGAACCAGCGGCCAGCAGCTAAACGCTAATGACGGGTATCGATTTTCCCGATCGAAATCGACAATTCCTCCCGGTCTTCGATCTTGTCAACGGTTCCGTCCCGGATCCAGACCACCTGATCGGAAACATTGAGCATCTTAAAATCATGGGTAGCCGAGATCACGGTCACATTGCGCTCCTGGCTCAGGCGTTTCAACAATGCAATAATCTCTTCGCCGGTCGTCAGGTCAAGGTTCCCAGTGGGTTCGTCAGCCAGAATTATGGCGGGGTCATTTGCCAGGGCCCTGGCGATGGCCACGCGCTGTTGCTGGCCGCCGGAAAGCTCAAAGGGCTTGTGGCTATATCGATCTCCCAACCCCACAAGTTCCAAAAGCTGCAGGCCCTTTTCGGTAGCAGCATCATTGTTCATTCCGGCAAAAACCATCGGGAGGGTGATATTTTCCAGGGCCGTCATCACCTGAATAATGTTAAAGGTTTGAAAAATATATCCGATCTTGCGGCAGCGCAGCCAGGCCAGTTCGTAGGCATCCAGTTGAGCGATATCCACCTCATCGATGAACACTTTGCCCGATGAAGGCTTATCCAGACCACCAATCATATTAAAAAGGGTACTTTTACCGGATCCGGAGGGCCCCATAATCGAGATATAATTACCCCGTGCGATTTCAAGGTTGACCCCCTGTAAGGCCTGAACTTCAACCTTCCCCAGCTGAAAGGTCTTATAGACATCTGTGACCCGCACTATTTTGGTTGATTCTGCCATCATATTCTCCGTATAGGCCACACGGCATAAGGCCCAAGGCACACGGTTTTTTTTGCCCGTGGTCTCGTTATGTGATGCCTCAACCTTGCGCCTTGCGCCTTTTGCCCTGTACCTTTTGCCCTGCGCCTTGCACCTTTTATTACTGCTCCACCCGCATGGCCTCAACCGGCTGCATTCTGGCGGCCACAATCGCCGGATAGAGCACACCGACTAAACTCAAAATGCATCCCACTGCGATGGCAATTGCAAATGAGCCAATCACGGCAACCCATGACACTGCGGCTAACGAAACCGGGCCATAACGCAGCAAGGCAGTAATGAGAGCAAATAAAGCCCCCGCCAGCGCGCCAGCACCGGCACCCGCCACCCCCTGCATGCCGGCTTCGAGAATAAACAACCGCAAAATAAACCGGTCCAGGGCTCCCAGACATTTCATGGTACCGATTTCGCGAAAGCGCTCGGTTACCGCCATCAGCTGTGCATTGACGATGCCCACCACACAGACCATCAGCGAGAGAATAATAATCCAGCGCTGTTTGGGGCTGGCTCCCACATTGGTGTCTGCCGGCCCGATATCATAACCGGCACGAATAACTGCCTGGCGCAACTGGCGATCCTGGGTTGCCAGCAGTCCATTCGCCACATCATTGCTGACCCGCACAAAACTTAAAAATGAAACGGCCAGTACCAGACTCATCGTGGTGATAAGGGATCTGAAAAAACGAACTTTTATGCTTTTGAGGGAAATTTCAACCGATTTGGTAAACGGAAGAACAATCTGGCGGTTTACGCTTGCGGTGTATTCTTTACCCGTCAATGGGATCTGTTGATCAGCCATGTTTGTGACCTTTTAACTCGGCAAAACAGCTGCAGATAATCGCTTGAAATGATTTGATCAGTGAAGAGACGATGATCACATTTAACCTCTTGCCGCTAAATTGGCAATGGTTAAATTCTTACCTTTATGTTGTGCGAGATTCAAATCTTAGGTTATTCAGAAAAGCCAAACCATTGTCAAGGAAAACAATACTTTCAGGCTATATGGCCATCGGGCGCCAAAGCGTGATAAAGTACCTGGATTGAATATCTGAATCTTGTACGACTCGGGTAGTATATAATGGGCAGTAGCTGTATCATAAATGAAACAATCTGTAAATAAGAACGATTCCTAATAATCACGATACCCATGTATCAAAACAATGCCGCGATGATTCACAAAACGTATTGGATAAAATTAAAATACACCCGCAAATCGAAATATCTGCAGTTGCGTCAGCCTACCTTTTACGGATTAAATAGATGCCATCCCGTACACTTAACATCACCTTATCGATGCCATCGGTGCTTTTTACCTTTCGATTAAAAGCGGCGATCGCCTTTGCATTTTCATTTGAGATGGGCTTTTTGAATATTTTGTTGCGCCAGAACACGTTATCAACAAAAACCAGGCCGCCGGATCGCAGTATGCGCAGCGCCTCATCAAAATAGAGGCTGTATGAAGGCTTGTCTGCATCAATAAACACAAAATCAATGCTGCTATCCGCAATTTCTTTCAGGGTTTCAATGGCCGGTTTCAATTCCAGACGGATTTTACGGCCGTAGGGGCTTTTTGCAAAATAGCGGGAAGCAATCTTAGCATAAGCACCGCTGGATTCACAGGTAATCAGCAGGCCGTCCACCGGCAACGCTTCGGCAATCATCAAAGCCGAAAACCCGGTGAACGTACCGATTTCAACGGCCGATCGGGCTCCGGATACCTTGAGCAGAAATTGCATCAACCGGCCTTCAACTTTGCCGATACTCCAGCGTGAGCGACCGGTGATGGCTTCGGTTTCTTTTAATAGATCCTGCAGCAGAGGCGCAACCTCATCGGTATGATCCGCAATATAATTTTCGATCAATGAATCCAGGTTTTGTTCCACACGTATTCCCCGTTCCTCAGTTGGTTTATTTGCAAAATCGCAAATCATTTTTGGGACACAGCACTAGCGGCCAATCCAGGCTTCAAGATATTGGGCCGTATGAACGGCACCATCCAGGTTGACCGGTACCGGTTCGGCAGACCGGGGTTCAAGCAGCAAGTCATGAATATGATGGCTTATCCGTTGCGGTTCAATATCTTTGTCACGCAGTATTTTCATGGGTATCAGTTTGTCTATTTTGGCCACTCGCAACGGTTGTTCCTGCTGGTTTGAATATGGATAAATCAGTGCGGGAACCCTTGCCGCGATGAGATTCATGCAGGTATTATACCCGGCCAGGCTGACGGAAAGATCGGCCGCCGACAAATAGTCCAGAAAGCGTTTGGTGTAATGGCGCAGGCGAATACCGTCAACTGCTTTGGCCGCTAGTTTTTCAAATTCGTCAGGTTCGCGAAACGGACCGGCAAACATTTCGATTCTGATCGAATCCGCCCGATTCATCAGCGGGTAGGCATCCAGAATACAGTTTAAAAGCGTATAGCCGGATCGCCCGCCACCGGCGCTGACAACAACAAGTTTTTCAGCCGAACCGATACCCAGCTCCCGTCGCAATTGGCGACCGGCTGTCGGATTGGCTTTTTGAGCAACAAAACCGGTATACACCACCGGAATCTGAATATCATTCATTCGGCTAAAGGTTTCATCAAGGGTGAGCAGTTGCTCATCCGAATGAACCAGCAACAGATCAAAATAGGTGTGCAGCATATGGATGACCCGCTCCTCATAGAACTCCTGTTTTCTTTTCTCGACCAGAATATCCCGCAGGCTGCACACCACCTTTATATCTCCGAAGCGGCCCATGTGAATCCAGTCCAGCAGGGGCTGAAGCTCAAAGCCAAATGCAGTGCGCCCGAAAGGATAGAGCTCGATCATAAAAACATCGGGCCGGTACTGTTGGAACAAGGACATTAAAATGACCTTGCGCTGGTGCTGAACAAAGTCAACCGACTGATTCGCATCTTCGGCCATCAGGGTCGTAAACTGTTCGTCCATGTAAAGTCCCGGCAGGCGGACAAGGGTGACATGTTCGGGCAGCTCGATATCAACTCCGCGACCACCGGCAATCAGAATGACGTGATGGTCCGATAACGCCCGCGCCAGTTCCAGGCTGCGAAATAAATGCCCCATCCCCCAAACATATTGGCAGTATAATATAACTGTCATTGTGATTGTTCGATTAACTTCTTTGCATTTTCAATATTGGCTTGCACGTCCCGGTTTGCCGGATCCAACACGATCACCTGTTGCCATTCGACCAGGGCCGCATCCAGTTTTCCCTGCATGGCATAGATAACACCCAGATTATTGCGCGCTTCAATATCGCCAGGATCGATCTCAACGACCTTTTTAAATGCCTGCTTTGCTGCTTCCAGCCGGTTTTGCGCCTTATATATGTTGCCAAGATTGAAATGCGCGTTTTTGTATTTGGGATTAATTTCAATTGTCTTTTTGTAGGCCGCAATAGCTTCAGTTAAAAAATCCTGCTCTGCCAGAACTACGCCCAGATTGTAATGGGCCTTGAAACCTTTGGGGTTTAATTCGATTGTTTTTTTAACTTCCCGCATCGATTCGTCAATTAAGCCCCGCTCCAGGTAGACCCTTGCCAGATTGCCGTGGGCTCTCACACTGTTGGGTTCTACTTCAAGGGTTTTCGTCCACAGGCTGTAGTTGTCTTTCCAGTCTTTATGTCGATTGATCGTAATGATCGAATAAAAAACCACCACCATTATAATAACACCCGCCTTTAAGACACCTGTTTTGGGAAAAGGGATTCGGCTTAAAAACCGATCCAAAAAAATGGAAATAACCAGACAGAATCCAAATAGCGGTATGTATAAATAACGTTCGGCAAAGGGATTATAAATTTCGATGATATTGTAAACCGGAAAAAGTGTTATGAAAAACCACCAGATCCCGAAGGCGGTTGCTGCTGAATGCCGGATGACGACAAAACTAAAAATAATCAGGCCCAGCACGACGATTAAGGCTAATATCGGTGCTACATTCAGAAAGCCGGCCGGATAGGAAAATACATAATCGGCGTTTAACTTCAGCGGCAATAAGCTGAGCTTGATATAATCAAAAAAAAGAACCGGCAGATACACAATCCGATCCCATAAAGGACCCCAGATCTGGGTCTCACTTTCTTCGGGATTATACAGGGCAAAAAAGCGCAGCCAGAGGTAAATAAGGCTTACGCCCACATACGCACTGTAATAATATTTCCGTTTTTGGATAATTTCCAGCGCCCGCTTCAGCGACACATGCTCAGAAACGGGTATTCTGACAGTAACGTCATACAGGACGATAATTGCCGGGAGGGTAATGGCCATCTCTTTTGATAAGAGTCCCAGCATGAAGAAAAGCAGCGATAAGGCAAGGGTCATGAAATTTTGCCTCAGCGCGGTCGTATCCAATTTCGTATACATCAGCAAAGCCAGAAAGAAAAAAAAGGCTGCGAAAAGATCTTCGTTGTAAGAGATGCCGTTAACGGCTTCAGTCTGAACCGGATGGCAGGCGAACAAAAGAGCTGCCACAAAAGAAGCTGTTCGGTTACCTGAGATGAAATACGACAGCAGATAGACGAGAACGACATTTAAAATATGCAGCCCGAAACTGGTCAGGTGGTAGCCAAACGGGTTTAAGTCAAAAATGGCGTACAGCAGGTAATAGGACAGCGTTGCCACCGGCCGATAACTCGCCTCTCCGCCGGAAATCTCAAAATAATCTTGATTGTAAAAGGAGGAGAGAAAGTTGCTGAATCGCTTGATATGAACGTTCTCGACAATGGTGCCGAGATCATCATAAACGAATCCATTCGACAGCGAATTAAAATAGACGATCGCAGTGATGCAGACCAGCAGTATAATGGGCCACAGGTGATTTGCGCTTGCCTTGGCAATTATTTTATTTTTCATGGTGAGCATTCTTGGTGGAACCCCGATAATGATTGTATCCAGGTCCCATATTGTGGCTCAGATGTGGTTTCAAAACCTCTTTGGGGTTCATTTTGCGGCCTTTTGCTAAAAGCGCTTAACAAAGTGGCGCGCAAAATCTTGAACTGTTCGAGGGTGTAAGCCCGGGTTTTCAAGATTTAGCGTAACGAGTTTAGCGCTTTTCAAAAGCCGCAGACCAACAGAAAAGGAATTTTGAAACAGCTTCTAGTGCTCAAGCCACCTGGCCGTATTGGCGGCCCCTTCTATGTTTACACTAAATGACGGTGTCGATCGCTGCGATAGGCTGCGGTCGATTTTCCGCCCCAGTCGTTGGGGCGATAGATCCCGTTGATCGATCACTTCCAGTGCGCCTAATGCCGCCAATCGACCGGCCCGCATGGTTTGTTCTTGATTCTGGGAAAATGGCCACACCAGAGCCCTCACGCGGCTGGAAAGGATATTCATACTGGTATTGTAGCCTGCCATGCTGATCGAGAGATCGGCGGCCGCCAGATAAGAAATAAAGTCGGTGCTGAATTTTTCAACGGTCACCCGCCGGCCCGCCCGGCGCTTTAAGGATTCAAAATCCTTTTGGGCAATATAAGGACCGGTGTAGATCCGAAGATAATTGGCGCCGCCGCCGGACAGGCGCTGAAATGCTTTGACGACAGATTCGAGCAGAGCCGCACCGACACTGCCGCCACCGGCACTGGCAACGATCAGATTATGAGCTTCGTTGAGACCCAACTGCTTTCGGATTCTATTCCGGGCACACGCCGGGCAATGCTGTGCGACAAACCCGGTGTAGACAACCGGAATCTTGATGTCATCAAAGCGGAAAAAGGTTTCCTCAAATCGAATCAGGTCCGGATCGGAGTGCACCAGGACCGCATCGAAATAGCGATTCAGCGTATTTAGCGCCCGGTCTTCATGTCTGTGCTGATCCTCCTTTTCAACCAGAATATCGCGCACGCTGCAGACCACCTTGCATGGTGCAAACTTATTTTCAGAAATGGCTTCAAGAACCGGATCAAGCTCAAAGCGAAATGCTTTGCGGCCAAAGGGATAGAGCTCAACCAGGAAAACATCCGGATTTTCTCTTTCGAAAAGGGCCAAAAATTGCTGTTTGCGCTGTTCTTTGACGTGATCTACGGAAACCTGTTGATTCGAGCTCAAAAGTTCTGAAAAGTCGCTGTCCATCTGCAATTCCGGCAGATAAAATGCGCTAACGTGCCCGGGAAGGTCTATTGGGATTTGGCGGCCACCGGTGATGAGCACGACCTCATGGCCGCTGAGCGCCTTTGAAATTTCAAGAGACCTGAAGAGATGTCCGATCCCCAGGACATGCTGGCAATAAAAGAAAATCTTCATCCGCGATTCTTTCCGAATCTTTCATCCTGTCGCGCAATTTGAACCCGCATTTTATTGAATCTTCCTTAATACAACAATCTCTGGTATAAAAAATGATGTTCTGAACTGCGCATTTACCGGAATTTTTCATGATCCAGGGTATACCTACGACGCATTCAGTTAAAAGGGAATAGATAATTGAAAAACGAGCAAATTAAAATAAAAAAAGTAAGACTCAAAGACATTGAACATTTTGCGCACCGGGCCCTCAGCCAGCCACCCTATCAATCGACGATTCCCATTTCAAGGCGCCGTGCTTTATCCCAACTCCACAATCCGTACGGACGTCCAGATGATGTGGTCTTACTGGTCGCCCTGCATGAGAACAAGTGCATCGGGTATCAGGGGTTGCTACCGGGATTGATTCATTTTCAAAACGAACTGAAAAGAATACACTGGTCGACGGCCTTTTTTGTGTCTGCCGGATATCGCGGCGCTGGCGTCGCCGGCCGCCTTTTAGAAGAAATCAAACAGCTCGATATCGACTTTCCAGTCACCCGCATGACTACAGGTGCACAGCAGGCGTATCTGAAAGCCGGGTTTAAAGATCTGGGGGATCTCACGTACTACCAGTTGAGGATGGAAAAAATCCGCAAACTGGAGGCTATCCGGCAAGAAGCTGCAGAGGTGCCATCATCGGCGCTGAACGCAGGTAAAACATCCGGATTCAATCCCGCCGCGCCCGGCGCCGAGGACTTGATTTATTCGCAATCAAAGAAAATTTTTTATCAGCGGTTGCTTGGCGATTCCATACCAAAACCCGGCCCGTTCGAACACGCTGCGGTCGCCCAAATAGACCCGCGGGCGCAACAGATGATCCAGCAGCAATTAAATGGCCCTCGGTTTTTCCGCGGAATCGAGGCCATTAACTGGATGCTCAAATATCGCTGGCTGGTATCGGCAGCACACGAAAAGGCAGAAGCAGAGCCCTATTATTTTTCGCTGGTCAGCGAGCTGTTCGACTATGTGGCGCTGGAAATTTATTCGGCCGACAAACAGACATTCAGGGGGTTTTTGGTCCTATCGGTGCTGGTTAAAAAAGGCAGGACCTGGGTTAAAGTTCTGGACTATGCCTTCAACGATCCTTCTGATGGTGATTTGGCCGCATATCATGCGTTGATCTACGCCCAAAAGTTCAGTGCCGACCGACTTGAATTTCCGGCTGAACTGTTGAACTATTTTGAACAAAATCCATTGCTGCAGCCGCTGATCAAAGAACAGCAGCGCCGGTATCTGTTTTATCCCAAACGTCAGGGGCGTGTGTTGGAAGACTGCGTCGGCAACATCAAGTTCGATTACTGCGACGCGGACACAACCTTCACCTAAAACCCGTCTTAAATATGCGTCTAAGTGTCCAGGGCGGTGTTGCATTTCGGCTCAAAATGCTCACGTACTCCGTGTACGCTCCGCTTTTAAGTCAAATCGACGCCTTGGCCTGAACTCTTATCCACCTTTTTAATTTGGGTTCTACTATATATAAAATAAACAGATTCAAGCAGTCGCTT
>JASFIG010000075.1:0-14959 GCA_050122795.1 Desulfobacterales bacterium | reverse complement strand
CCCGCATCAAAAAGCTGTTTGGAACTGAAATTAATAGTCATTTCTGCCCGATTAGTCAAGGGCTTTCTTTGATTCTTGTATCAGTCACCGACCACCCGCATAGCGGGTGGCTTGGATTTTACCATAGGCGGGAAAAGGCAGGGGTGCGAAGTGCTCCAGTCGTTGCGGGTGAACCCGAATGCGAAGCACCCGGTTTGGAAAACCCAATCATCCCTGCGCTGCAGACGGATTCACAGCCGGATTGCAGAAAAAAAGAGATGAAATTTGAAATGAATGACTGTTCAGTAAAATAGGCCAGGGCATCATTTTATTAAATGGTAAATGTGTTGTTTCAGATCGGCAAGCGCTTTTGCGGTGGGTGGTGCTGTTTTGGATTTTAATACAATCGTTTTCGTCCTGCTATGATGGCCGGCGATGATGTCGAGGGAGGATGCAGCGACCGAAAGACATTCGGCGAGGAGTTTTATACAGGCCTTATTGGCCGCGCCTTCAACCGGCGGCGCAGTCACCTTGATTTTAAGGCGGTCGTCATGCAAACCCACAATCATATTTTTTGACGATCGGGGCTGCACATAGACCTTGAAACAGATGCCCTCAGGATTGGCGCAAACAGACAACATCCGGTCAGCTCTTCTTATCATTTGTACCCTTCGGAGGATCTATCGCATCGTCTTGGAAGTATTTATTTTGCCTCAATTAAGGAAAAATGGAATAGTGGAAAGATGGAATGTTGGGTTTGATTGCAATTGCCCCGCTGATATTGTTTCGCATTGGAAAAGGCCAATTATCGGACGCTGCAATCGCTCACCCCCATTTTTCCAATATTCCAGTATTCCATCATTCCAAATGGATCAGAGCACTAACGGCTCTTGATGTCATTGATGATACGGCTGGCTGAAATATCTTCGGTTACCGGAATCAGTTCGACCCGACCACCGAAACGCTCGACGATTTCGCGCCCGGCGACCCTATCCGTCCCGTAATTGCTGCCCTTGGTCAATACAGCCGGGCGCAGGATTTCAATGAGCGAATCCAACTGGTGCGATGAAAAGACCACGACATAATCCACGCTGTCCAAAGCGCTGATGATCCGTAACCGCTCAGCGGCATTAATAACGGGCCGCCCGGGGCCTTTGAGTCGCTTGACGGAAGCATCATCATCAATGGCGACGACCAGTACATCGCCGAGTTGCTTTGAGGCCGACAGCAGCATGATGTGGCCCACATGCAGCAGGTCAAAGCATCCATTGGTCAGGACGATGCGTTTACCGGCCTTTTGAAGCTTTTGCGCAAGGGCTGAAAGCGCCGCCAGCGTTTTTTGTTTGTGCAAGGTGGGATCCGGAATCAGGTTCAGACGGGCGGCCAGCTCCGATTTCGTTACCGGCGCGGTTCCCACCTTTGCGACCACGATTCCGGCAGCGGTGTTCGACAGCGCAATTGCCTCTTTAATGGCAAATCCAGCCGCAATCCCCAGGCCCAGAACCGCCAGAACGGTGTCGCCTGCACCGGATACATCAAAAACCTGGCGCGCTTTGGTGCTGATCCGGTAGGGGCGTGCATTGCTCTCAAAATAGACCATGCCATCTTTGCCACAGGTGACTAAAATTTTATCAATTCCTGTTTTTTTGATAAGACGCCGGGCGGCCTGTGCCAGGGTTTTATGATCAACAATATCGATGCCTGCAGCTAATGCGGTTTCTTTCTGGTTGGGCGTTATGAGCGATGCGCCTGCATATTTTCCGAAATCAAGACCTTTGGGGTCAGCGATGACCATTTTAGCGTGCTTTTGAGCAGCCGCATTCAGTCTTTGCATCAATTTTTGGGTAATGAGCCCCTTGCCATAATCTGAGACCAGGATTAAATCGATTGCGGCAATCCGATCCGTTGCTGATTGCAAAATCTGGCTTGACAGCTGCCGATTGATGTCAGCTTTTACCTCTCTGTCAAATCGAAGCACGTGTTGATGATTGGCGATGATGCGCGTCTTGCGGGTTGTCGGTCGTTGAGGGTCCTGGACAACGCCTCCCGTATCGACCCCGAGCGCATTCAACTGGTCGAGGATCAAGCGGGCATCCGGACCGGAGCCGATCACCCCGACTGCAGAGACCTGAGCCCCCAGTGCAACCAGATTGTTGATTACGTTCCCGGCACCGCCCAGGGTATGCTCTTCACTGGTCACCGATACCACCTGAACGGGTGCTTCCGGTGAGATGCGTTCGGCATCGCCCCACAGATATGCATCGAGCATTAAATCACCGACCACCAGGATACGACATCCTGCCAATTTTTCGATATCAACTGTCATTGAGTCCTTCTTGCATTTTTAGCTGTATACCAGAAATGTGTTTGTCGCGAACACTTGAACTTATTTTAGGATTTTTAGCTACTTTTCTCAATGATTTCTTTGATAAACCGGGGCGGGCGAATCACTTTACCAGCGCGATTTAAGCAGGCATGTCCCATATTATCCGTGTCGCCATAGATGACGCGGCAGGTTGTACGATGCGTTGGCATATGCATCCTCAAATTTCAACCTATGGGGCTATGGATTTATGATTTTTTGAATTTCACGCTTTACTTCCGCATACGTTGTTGTCACCGGAAATTGCGGGAATTCGGCTTTAACGTTGTCGGGTGGGCGGAACAGAATGGCCTTATCGGCGGCCCTGAGCATGGTGATGTCATTATACGAATCGCCAATGGCGATGACCTTGTAATTTAGATTTTGAAGCGCAATGGCCACCTTCCTTTTACCATCTTTTTGGCGCAAATTATATCCGGATATAGACCCGTCGGCTGCAACCGAGAGGGTGTTGCAAAAAAGGGTCGGCCAGCCCATCTTTTTAAGCAAAGGACCGGCAAACTCCTCATAGGTGTCCGATACGATAATCAGCTGAAGCTGAGAACGAAGCCAGTTCAGGAAGTCAAGGGCACCGTCCAGCGGCTCCATCTTAGAAATAACGGCCTGAATATCTTGCAGTTTCAATCCATGCTGATCCAATATGCCGAGTCGCTTTGTCATTAACTCGTCATAATCGGAAATATCCCGCGTCGTCAGCCTGAGCTCCATTATGCCGGTTCTCTCAGCTACATTGATCCAGATTTCCGGTGTAAAAATACCTTCCATATCAGCGCAAACAATGTACATACGGTTCTTTCCCGCTTCCATTAAAGGTTTCCATTCAGCGTTAATCCAATTTTTCGTCTTCAATTCGAATCAGCATTGTGGGCTGGCTGACCACATCCAAACGGTCGATTTCTGCCAACGCTTCACGCACATCGGCCTCTCTGGCAACGTGACTGATCATGACGACCGGCACAGAACCGTTGGTTTTACGTCCCTTTTGTTGCATCGACTGAATGCTGATATCATGGCGGCCTAAAATTCCGGATATCGCCGACAGCACACCCGGTTTATCAAGGGCAGCAAAGCGGAAATAATAATGCGTTTCAATTTCGTCCATCGGCATGATGCTGATATTCTGGATGTGTTCTCTTTGCACGCAAAGAGCTGGAATCCGTCGCGATGCTCCGGCTATCAGATTGCGGGCGATATCGACGGCGTCACTGATAACCGAGCTGGCGGTGGGCATCATACCGGCGCCGCGTCCATACAGCATGATATCACCGACCGCATCGCCGGATACCATGATGGCATTGACGGTGCCGTTTACGCTCGACAGCAGGTTGTCAAACGGAATCATGGTCGGGTGGACCCGTGCCTCCACCTGCTTGCCCTTGTTTTTGCTGATGGCCAGCAGCTTGATTCGATAGCCGAAATGCGCTGCAAAGGCAACATCCAGGGGTGTAATTTTTGAGATGCCTTCAATATATACATCCGCTAAATTGATGTTCATTCCGTAGGCCAGCGCAGTAAGAATTGCAATTTTATGGGCGGTATCGATTCCATCGACATCAAGGGAAGGATCTGCCTCGGCATAGCCTTTTTGCTGTGCTTCCGACAGGGCATCTTCGAAAGGCCTTCTTTCGTCGGTAATCTTCGTTAAAATATAATTGCAGGTTCCGTTTAAAATGCCCGTCATTGCATGAATCCGATTGGCAACCAGCGATTCCCGCATGGATTTGATAATCGGCATGCAACCGCCCACTGCGGCCTCAAATGCCAGATCCACACCTTTTTCTGCAGCTGCTTGAAACAGCGTGTTGCCCTGACTGGCCAGAAGCGCTTTGTTGGCGGTGATAACCTGTTTGCCGTTTTCAATGGCTTTTAAGATGAGTTCCCTGGCTATTCCTTCGCCACCGATCATTTCAACGATGATATCAATATCCGGATCATTGACGACTGCATGTGCATCGGTGGTCAGCACGCCCTGTGGGAACTGAACGCCTCTATCTGTTTCAATATCGATATCGGCAACCCGTTTCAGATTCAAGATGGCGCCCAGTCGTGAGGTAATCACCGCGCTGCTTTCGATCAGCAGTTTGGCCACCCCGGTACCCACGGTGCCGCAACCGAGTAGTCCCACCTGGATCTCTTTCATCACTTATTCTCCTTTAGTACGCATGACTTGAACTGTTCTTTCTATTTGAACGACTTAAGAAATTCGAAATTCGAATCTCGAATTCCTAAACAAGTCCAAATGTCCAAAAACCCAAATTCAAATCTTTTGAACATTCGATTTTGGGATTTTGAATTTGTTTCGAATTTCGAATTTGAAATTTCGGATTTAACATACTCAAACTGCTGGCAACGAATTTAATGAATATTATTGCATAATTCTGCGGATCCCCCGAATGGCCTGGTTAATCCGCAGCGGATTTTCGATCAGCGCAAATCGCACATACGCATCTCCGTATTCACCAAATCCCAAACCCGGTGAAACGGCAACCTGGGCTTCTTCGATTAAGAACTTCGCAAATTCCACCGATCCCATATCCAGGAATTTATCAGGAATTTTGGCCCATACAAACATGGTGCCTTTGGGGCGCTGAATATGCCAACCGATGCGGTTTAGGCCGTTGACCAGGGCGTCTCTTCTTTCCTTGTAAGTTTCCCGGATTTGCTCGACACAATCATAAGGTCCGTTTAAGGCAATGATTGCTGCAATCTGGATCGGCTGAAAAATTCCGTAATCAAGATAGCTTTTTATGCGCCTCAGGGCTGCCACAATTTGGGGATTTCCCACGCAAAAACCCACCCGCCAGCCCGGCATGCTGTAGCTTTTGGACAGAGAGAAAAATTCAACACCAACGTCTTTGGCGCCTTTGGCCTGCAAAAAGCTCGGGGCTGCATATCCGTCAAATACCAGATCGGCATAGGCAAAATCATGAATCACCATGATGTTGTGTTCTTTGGCATAATCGACGATTTTTTGAAAAAACCCCAGATCAACGACTTCGGTGGTGGGGTTATGCGGATAGCTGATGATCAGTACTTTGGGTCGCGGCCAGGTGGTTTTGGTCGCCGAAAGCAAATTCTCAAAAAAATTGGCTTCAGGTCCCAGCGGTATGCCCCTGACATCTCCACCGGAAATGATGGCAGAATACGGGTGAATGGGGTAGGTTGGATTGGGTGTAAAAACGACATCGCCGGGGCGAATCGTGACCAGAATTAAGTGCGACATGCCTTCCTTGACGCCAATGGTTGCAATCGCCTCTGTGTTTGGGTCGATATTGACATCGAATCTGCGTCCGTACCAGTCAGCGATGGCCATTCGCAGTTTGGTGATTCCCATTGATGCTGAATATCGGTGATTATGCGGTTTTTGAGCAGACTCGATCAGTTTATCAACGATATGTTGCGGGGTGCCCAGATCCGGGTTTCCCATACCCAGGTCAATGATGTCTTCGCCCGCCCGCCGGGCTTTCATTTTTATTTCATTAACGGTTGCGAATACGTAAGGCGGCAGGCGATCCAGTCTGGCAAAAGTAAACATGGGTTACTCCTGTTTCGCATTTGCAATGCCCTGTTTCGGTTGGTTATACATTAGCGTCCATTCGAAAGTGATGGTGCATGCGATTCTGATCATAACGTCAAAAAATTGCTTTGACTTTTATGCTGGATCAGATTAATTTTCAAGGGTTTTTCGCTTTTCACACGGCCAATTTCGCAATTTTTGCAGGCGCGCAAGTACGAAATCGCAAAAACACGAAAGAAATTAATTTCAGGCTTTCTTTTTTTTCGTGTTTTCGTGGTTACGTTTTAGGTTCTTACTATAAAGCATCAAAGAACAGATTTTTTTGGACTGAAACCAGCGCAATCTCAGGGAGATGCCAATGAAAGATTCCTTAACATATGCCGATGCCGGTGTTGATATTGATAAGGCCAATAAACTGGTTGATACCATCGGCGAGATTGCAAAAAAAACCGCACGCGCCGGTGTGATGAGCGATATCGGTGGATTTGGCGGCCTTTTTTCGCTTAATCTGGCAAATCTGGAAAGACCGGTATTGGTCAGCTCGACCGATGGGGTTGGGACCAAGCTCAAGATCGCATTTATGCTGGATAAACACGACACGATCGGCATTGATCTGGTGGCCATGTGCGTCAACGATATCATCGTTCAGGGCGCAAAACCACTCTTCTTCCTCGATTATTTGTCAATGGGCAAACTCGATCATCAGCGCGCTACCGACATCATACGTGGAATTGCCCGTGGGTGCCAGCTATCGAAATGTGCCCTCTTGGGGGGTGAAACCGCAGAAATGCCCGGCTTCTATCCGGCCGACGAATACGATCTGGCCGGTTTCGCAGTGGGTGTGGTGGATAACAGTAAAATCATTGACGGGACCGAAATACGGGTTGGGCATAAGCTGATCGGGATCGCTTCCAGCGGTTTGCACAGCAACGGATATTCGCTGGTTCGCAAAGTTTGTTTTGAGACCCTGAATTTGAAAATTGATGCGCATGTGCCGGAGCTGGGAAAAACCATTGGCGAAGAATTATTGACGCCCACCAAGATTTATGCTGCCACGATCGCAGCACTGATAAAGGATCTGCCGATCCATGGAATTGCGCATATTACGGGCGGCGGCATATCGGAGAATATCGTCCGGGTCGTCCCAGAGGCATGCAGCATATTAATTCGCGACGAAAGCTGGGATGTTCCGGCCATTTTTCCCTTTTTGCAGAAAGGCGGCAACATCAGCGCAACAGAAATGGCGCGCGCCTTTAACATGGGCATCGGTATGATCGTGGTCGTCCCCGATCATGCGGTCTTGGATGTTATGCAACGCATAGAGGCACTCAAAGAACGCGCCTATGTCATCGGTGAAATACTTGACTGCAAGGAAGCGGGTCGACGTCTGATATGGGATTAAAGCCGACAGCACACGAAAACACGCCAAAGCACTCCTGCCCCGGATGGCTGAAATGGCTGGGGGGCATAAGCCGTATCTTTCGGTGGATCGCCGAGGGACAACCTGCCGGCACCGTCTGCAAAGGATGAGTTGGCGGTAAAGTGGATACTCGGAGAGTATCGCACCGAAAGCGAAAATCTTAAAGGCTGTCGAGCAGCAACCATCCGAGGTCGAATGCGGCCCTATTTGCTATTTGCAGGTAGGAATTGAATCGAACCGTCTGCCGATGACGCCGGCAGGCTATTGTCAGAAAATCAGATCAACCCAAGCGAGCCCCATGTATATCCTCGGTATAGAAACATCCTGCGATGAGACAGCTGCTGCCATCGTCCAGGATGGAACTGCCGTTTTATCTTCCAAGATTTCCTCTCAAATCGACATTCACCATCCATACGGTGGCGTCGTACCGGAACTGGCTTCCAGAAAACATATTGAATCCATTGTAACAGTCGTAGACAAAGCGATCAGCGAATCGGGCCTCAAAAAGCACCAGATCGACGCCCTGGCCGCAACCCGCGGTCCAGGCCTGGTCGGCGCCTTACTGGTGGGCTTCTCGTTTGCCAAAGCCTACGCCTATGCTTTGGGAGTACCGCTGGTCGGGGTAAATCATCTTGAAAGCCATATTAACTCGGTATTTCTTGAGCCACAGTCGCCCGCATTTCCTTTTGTGGCCTTGTTGGCATCCGGCGGGCATACGGGTATCTATTATGTTACGTCACACACGTCGGTTGAATTGATGGGGCAAACACGCGATGATGCAGCCGGGGAAGCATTTGACAAAGTCGCCAAGTTACTTGGTCTGGGATATCCGGGAGGCGCGATAATTGACCGGCTTGCCAAGGAGGGCAACCCGGAAAAAATTGTATTTACGCGCCCCTATTTGAATAAATCCGATTTTGATTTCAGTTTTAGCGGCATCAAGACGGCTGTTCGGATGTATGTTGATGAACATCCATCCGATGACACCGGGCAGATCGCTGACATTGCGGCCGGTTTTCAAGCCGCGGTGGTCGAGGTTTTGTCCTATAAGCTCATCCATGCAGCCCAGATCAAGGATTGTGAGCATATTGCGGTCGTTGGCGGTGTCGCCGCCAACAGCGGATTAAGAAACAGTGTCCGGCAAGACGCCAAAGGCCTGGGTTTAAAAGTCCACATCCCTTCCATCAAGCTGTGCGGTGACAATGCCGCCATGGTAGCCGCAGCAGGTTTTCACTACTTAAAGGCCGGTATGCAGGCCCGGCTGAATGACGATGTTTTTTCTAGGAATAAGGTTTGATCCGGCGGGACGTGTGTAACCCAAATTTAGAAACACCACGAAGATCAAGAAGGAGGCAGAGGATGTTATTTCAAGAAAACATAGTAAGCTTTTTAATCTTCGTGTTGTTCGTGGTGAAAAGCGCCTCCGCAAAATGAGCAAGGCTTTTCGTTAAGCGTCTAAATACGCCCCCTTGAGCGCCATAATTCTCTTCACCGAAGCCATACCGCTGGCGCGTATATCCCCCGAGCGATGCAGGCCGTCTAAAATCTCTTGATACGCAAGTTCAATATTGGGGCCCTTGTGGCAGACCAGGGCCATGTCAATGCCAGCCTTCAGGATTTGATGGACAGCGCCCTTGATATCATAATGATTGCTGATGGCGCCCATGTCCAGGTCATCGGTCATCGATACGCCCGAAAAGCCCATTTGTTTCCGCAGGAGACGATGGGCAATTTGTCTTGACAGGCTGGCCGGCCATTTGGGGTCGATTTCCGGGTACATCACATGCGAGAGCATAATGCCGGCAACTTGCTGTGCGATGCACTGGGCAAAGGGTATCAGGTCGTATGTTTTCAGATCGGACAGGCTGTGTTCACAGCAGGGCAGCTCAATATGGGAATCGGCTACAGTGCGGCCGATACCGGGAAAATGTTTTGCCACCGCCATTATGTGATGCTGCTGTAGATGCGAAATAACGGTCAGTCCCAGTTTGGCGACCCATTCGGGATCATGTCCAAAGGCTCTTTCAGCCATGATACTGGTCATGCCGAGCGGAGCGACGTCCATCACCGGGGCCAGGTTCATGTTAATGCCGGCCTGGGATAATTCAGCAGCTGTTGTTTCTGCAAAATGTACGGCATCATTGACATCTTTCATGGCGGGATTACCCGGAAATTCTGTAAAGGGCTCTTTCAGCCGGGCGACCTGCCCGCCCTCCTGGTCGATGGCGATAATCAGAGGCGGCTGGTGTTTTGTGCGGGCATATTCCTGAATTGCCGCACACAGCTTTTTTACCTGGTCGGGGGTTTCGATATTTTGCGAAAAAAGGACCACCCCGCCCACCTTGAGGTCGCGGATGAGAAACTTTAAATCCGGATTAAATCGCTTGCCTTCAAAGCCGACCATCAGGCGCTGACCGGCCAACTGTTCTATGGATAGGGAATCAGGGTTCATAGGGTCTGCTTTTAACGATTTTGTCATATTGGCGTGATGGTGTGTTGGATAGACAGATGGTTGCGAGTTTCGGGTTACGCGTTACGGGTTATGCACCGTCATATCCGGTTCACTAATTCAACGCGTAACCCGCAACGCGTAACCTTTCGATTCCTGTACGCTTGGGCGCCGACGGTTGATATTTTGTCCATCAACGCCCTGATTATAGCATAATTTTATGAATTGGACAGGACAGATTTAATTGGACAGCATCGCCGGTAGTGAGAACTGGGTACCCGGGCTTTCGTGTGCGAGCTGGAGGATGTTTTCAATCAGCTTATCGACTTCCGGCTTGCTGAGCGGTTTTGAAAATAGATACCCCTGCCCGAATTGACAATTCATTTCAAGCAATATCGCAAATTGCTCTTCGGTCTCCACTCCTTCAGCCACCACCATCATTTTCAAGCGATGCGCCAGCGAAATAATGGCCTCGACGATATTGCGGTTGCCGTCCGGTTCAGATTGGATTCTGGAGACAAAACTGCGATCGACCTTCAGGGTGTCAATGGGCAAACGCTGCAGATAACTCAGCGAAGAGTAGCCGGTTCCGAAGTCATCGATGACCAGATGCAACCCCAGGTTTTTTAAGCGGTGTACCAGGCGAATGGTTTCATCCGCATCTTCCATCAAGGCGGTTTCGGTGATCTCCAACTTGAGCTGTTTGGGCGGCATGCCGGTTTGTTTTAAAATTTCTTTGATATCATCCAGCAGGGTGGGAGACATAAAGTGTTTGCTGGATATATTGATGTTCATTGTGAGTTTGAGTTCACCTTTGAGCCGTGCCTGCCAGCGACACAAATCCTCACAGGCCTGTTGGGCAATCAATTGCGTGATGGGAATGATCAGTCCGGTTTCCTCTGCGATTGAGATAAAAGATCCCGGATTGATAAGACCCAGTTGCGGGTGATTCCAGCGAATGAGCGCCTCGAAACCCACCAGGGATGCGGTTTGCAAATCCACTATGGGCTGGTAGTGATTTTCAAACTCATCTCTGTTGACGGCTTTGCGCAAATCCGTTTCTCTTTCCAGCAGGTGCAATGCTTTTTTGTGAAGCGTCTTGTCGAAGATTTTGTATTGGGCTTTGCCGTTTTCTTTAGCATGGTACATGGCCGCGTCGGCATCCCGGATGATCTCCTCTGGATCCTCATAATCCCGGGTATTCAGTACCACCCCAAAGCTGGCCGGTGCAAAGACCTCCTTATTTTCAATCATAAAAGGGCGTTTGAGCTCCTGCTGCAGTCGATCGGCCACTCCACTGGCAAATTCGCTGTTTTCGATATCCTCGAGCAGGATGACGAATTCATCACCGCCAAAACGTGCCAGGATATCGAGATCGCGCAGGGAATCCTGGATTCGGCCGGCAAAAGCCTTGATCAATTGGTCACCGACGCTATGGCCTAGACTGTCGTTTACCAGTTTGAAGCGGTCGATATCCAGATATAGCACAGCAAAATAATAATCATCCCGCCGTTTGGCGCGTTTGAGTGCCATGTTTAAGTGTTCCATGAAAAGGGCGCGATTGGGCAAACTGGTCAGCGCGTCATGAAATGCCTGATGATAAATCTGGCGCTCTGCTTCTTTGAGCTCGGTAATGTCAGCCAGTGAGACAACACTACTTTCGGAGCCCGGAATGTCGGCCAGGGAGCACAGCATATCTTTGTGTGTGCCCTCTTTGTCGATGAAGGTGCATTCGAAATGGGGCGCCATCTGATTGTATTCCGGATGATCCGCTATCACTTCGCCGTTTTGTATTTTGCGCTGCGTTTTTTCGTCCACAAAGTGCAGCCATGATTTTAGATGTTCAATTTCATTTTTTTCGTATCCGGCTATGTTGGCAAACTCCGAATTTGCCAGGGAGATGGTCGTGTCTTCTTCGGCGATAACGGTTGCCGTACCTGTATTTTCAAAAATGGTTCGATATTTCATCTCAGATTCACGCAGCTCGGCTGTGCGCTCTCTGACTTTGATTTCTAATGTTTCGTTGGCTTCGCGCAGCGCTTCTTTGGATCGATTAATGTTATTGACCAGCAACTGCGTGCACAGACTGATGAGCAGAATGATGCCGGCGGTTATAACGATGGCCAGCGTTTCACTGGCTAAAATGGTCTTTTCAAAATAATAATAGAACAGCGAGACGCCCGTACCGATGATGATCAGGCCCATGTTATCCAGGTTGATGAAGCGCTTCTTTTTCTTCATTCCCAGCCTCTTACTGGCATAACTATTTGGAATCGTATATAATTCAGCGAATATGGGTGAGCCTTTGATCCTGTAAAGACCGTTCAAGACAGCAGGCCAAATTCACAGATTGACTCGATTTATATCGGCATGTAAGGGGAAAAACTTAAGATGTGACCGCCGGCGATACCCCGCTTTGGGGATAGCCAAAATTGAAGCCGTTTTTATTCGCAAAAGGCATCGGGTTTTTCAATCGGATTGCAAACGGCGGGATGTGCGACATGGCTGGTATTTCGACGAGCGAAGAATGGCCGTCATAATTTATCCCTTGCGAGACGCATAGCAACGATTCTCGATGTAAGTTGACGTGGCGGCGTCAAATGTGGCTTCATTTTCATGCACGTATTTGGGCTCGCCTTCCCATGCGCCACAGGCCAGCACGACGGGCTCGCCCAATGTAAATTTTCGCCCGCAGGCCGGACATCCCTCCGCGTTTAAGCGGTTGAGTTTTTCAAGATCAATGATAGTCTTAAACCGTTTTTTGTCTGCATCTGTCATGTCATCCTCCTGGACCTATCTGTTAAGTCGAATCGGGTGGGATTACAGGCTGCTATAAGCTAGCGTCTGCCGGCCATGATGTCAAGTCGATGGGTGTTATATGATTTTTGAATCGAGCGCCGGCAGTGCACATGCGGCTGCAAACACCCGATTTAATATCTGTGTGCATTCAGCTAGCGCCGCCGCAGCTGGTATTTTTGAACAGCGCGCTGATGGTCTTTGAAATTGGTGGAAAATTGATGGGTATGGTCTTTCTTGGATACGAAATACATAAATTTTGTGTCCGCCGGATACAGGGCGGCTTCCAGTGATGCTTTACCGGGGTTGGCGATGGGGCCGGCGGGCAGGCCGCTGCGTTTGTAGGTATTATATGGCGTGGGGGCTTCAAGGTGTTTACGCTTCAGGTTGCCGTCAAAATTCTCCAATCCATAAATGACCGTGGGATCCGATTCCAGGCGCATATTCCGGTTCAGGCGGTTATGAAATACCGAAGAAATTAAGGGGCGCTCGAAAGGGGCGCCGGTTTCTTTCTCGATGATCGATGCCAGAATGACAATTTGATGCCTGGAAAAACCCATTTGCTCAGCTCTTTTTTGCCAGTCGGGACTAAATATCTGTCGAAAGCGGTCCACCATGGTCGATATGATCGTTTTAACGGCTACGTTTTTGGGGAAAAAATAGGTCTCCGGAAACAGATACCCCTCGAACGTATCGGCATTCAAACCCAGTTGATGCGCAAATTCAGCGCTGGTTGCCGCCGCCATAAAATCGCTCTTGGATGCCAACCCGGTCTCTTCCACCAGTTCGGCAATCTGGTAAAGATTGAGTCCCTCCGGGACCGTCAGCCGGTAAAGTCTGACATCGCCGTTTACCATTTTTTGCAGAATCTGCACTGGAGACAGGGTCGCAGACAGGATGTATTCGCCGGCCTGCAGCTTTTTGTCATAACCCTTCAGACGGGCAACTATCTTGAATTTGTAAGGATGATGGATGATACCGACTTTGGCAAGTGTTGCGGTTGTCTGGTTAAAAGATTGACCGGCGGGTATGGAGATGATCCTATCTGCGGCTTTTGAGCTGGCAGGTGATTGCGCATAATGCTGTAAATGCAGGAAAAAAGCCCCTATGCCAGCAACGATCAGCAAGACGATGACAACCGTTAGTAACAGAATCTTTTTCAATATGACGTTCCCCTCCGCTTTGCGGATCTGATGTGCTCGATGAATTCAACTCGCCGGTTGTGTGCCCGAATACCCTTTAGCATATTAAAAATAGCCTATTGTTGTCAAAGCCGGATGCCATTCCGGCCTAAATTTTATACGGCCTTGAAGATTTGCAAAGAGCAATGACATTTAAACCCAAGTGTGGTATATATTCATCTTGGCGGTCGCTTTATAATTGATATCAAATCCAAACACTTTGCCCGATAGGGCAATATGGCGATGCCAGCAAACCCTCAGACGCTTTTCACAAAATTTCAGGAGCAATCATGAAATTTTGGCGCCAACCGTTAGATCAAGATCAAATACAGATTCCTCATGGTATTATCCATATAATTGAAGAGCGATGCAAAGGCTGTGGTTTTTGCGTTGAATTCTGTCCCCGCACGGTTTTGGCAATGTCCAAACATACCAATTCCAAAGGCTATCATCCGCCTGAAGTCGTTGGTGGCGAAGCTTGTTCAGACTGTGGTCTGTGCACGTTGCTGTGTCCGGATTTTGCCATTTATGTTGAAAGCTCTGAGGTATCTACAATCAACGAGGAAGAGAAAGATTCATAGATCAAATGCATTGCATGCATGCACATGAAGGCCTGTTAATCGGCGAGCATTTTCTACTCGGCGATTATGCCGCCGCCGAAGGGGCGATTATGGCCGGCTGTCGATTTTTTGCCGGTTATCCCATTACCCCCGCTACCGAGGTCGCCGAACGGATGTCTACGCGACTCCCGCAGGTCGGCGGCATTTACATTCAAATGGAAGATGAATTGGCCTCGATGAATGCAATATTAGGCGCTTCGTGGTCAGGCGCCAAATCAATGACCTCCACCAGTGGGCCCGGATTTTCGTTAATGATGGAGAATCTGGGTTTAGGGATTATGCTGGAAACCCCATGTGTGCTGGTCAATGTACAGCGGGGCGGACCTTCCACCGGGTTACCCACCCTGGTCGGGCAGCAAGATATGATGCAGGCGCGCTGGGGTTCCCACGGCGATTATGAAATCATTGCCTTATCACCCAGCTCCCCTCAGGAGCTTTTCGATCTGACCATACGCGCCTTCAATTTAGCCGAGAAGTTTCGCACACCGGTGCTGGTCATGACCGATGCAGAAGTGGGCCATATGACAGAGAGGGTCATCATACCGCCGCCGGAAGAAATTGAGCTTGCCCAGCGCCCCTTGGTTCGAAAAGGAGAAGTAGAGCCAGATCATTTT
>JASFIG010000074.1:0-15127 GCA_050122795.1 Desulfobacterales bacterium | reverse complement strand
GAATTCTAGTCCAACGTGTTAAAGAAGAGGAAAAGACGAAGGGAGGTATTATCATCCCTGATACCGCCAAGGAAAAACCGGCAGAGGGTAAGGTTGTGGCTGTAGGAAAAGGTAAGCTCGATGAAAGCGGCAAACGCATTGCTCTGGAGGTCAAAAAAGGAGATCGAATCCTGTTTGGCAAATATTCCGGAACAGAGGTTAAGATGGAAGGTGATGATTATCTCATTATGCGTGAAGATGATGTTCTTGGTATTATTGGTTAACGACTAAAATTTAAGTATACGATGGAGGTTAAACAAAGATGACTGCTAAATTGATTAAGTACGATATGAAAGCCCGCGAACTCATGCTCAACGGCGTCAGAACACTTGCTGATGCTGTAGTTGTCACGCTGGGTCCGAAAGGGCGCAATGTGGTTCTTGACAAATCCTGGGGCTCCCCGACAGTGACCAAAGATGGCGTAACGGTGGCAAAGGAAATCGAGCTCGAGGACAAGTTCGAAAATATGGGCGCTCAAATGGTCAAGGAAGTGGCTAGTAAAACAAGTGACATGGCCGGTGATGGCACAACGACGGCAACCGTTCTGGCGCGTTCAATCTACGAAGAAGGCCAAAAGCTTGTTGCAGCCGGCAATAATCCGATGTCCATCAAAAGAGGTGTTGACGCAGCAGTGGAAATGGCAGTCTCGGAGCTGCAAAAGCTTAGCAAGACGACTAAGGACCAGCGCGAAATTGCCCAGGTAGGAACCATCTCGGCCAATAACGATGAAACCATCGGCAATATCATTGCTGAAGCCATGAACAAAGTCGGCAAAGAAGGTGTCATCACGGTCGAAGAGGCCAAAAGCATGGAAACAACGCTGGAAGTGGTTGAAGGCATGCAATTTGACCGCGGTTATTTATCCCCGTATTTTGTAACCGATCCGGAAAAAATGGTTACGTCGCTTGAGGACCCTTACATCCTAATCAACGAAAAAAAGATCAGTAACATGAAAGACCTGCTACCCATTCTGGAACAAGTTGCCAAAATGGGCAAACCGCTGATGATCATTGCTGAAGATGTTGACGGGGAAGCCTTGGCCACGCTGGTTGTTAACAAGCTGCGCGGAACTTTACAGGTGGCCGCAGTAAAAGCGCCTGGCTTTGGTGACAGACGCAAGGCCATGCTGGAAGACATTGCTATCTTAACCGGCGGTCAGGTGGTATCGGAAGACCTGGGCATCAAACTGGAAAATCTAGCGGTTTCAGATTTGGGCAACGCCAAAAGAATTACGATTGACAAAGACAATACGACAATCGTCGACGGCGCTGGCTCCCGTTCTGCGCTGGAAGGCCGGGTCAAGCAGATTCGAGCCCAAATTGATGAAACCACATCCGATTACGATCGCGAAAAATTGCAGGAGCGTCTGGCCAAACTGATCGGTGGTGTTGCGGTTATCAATGTGGGCGCAGCAACGGAAACTGAAATGAAAGAGAAAAAAGCACGGGTCGAGGATGCGTTGAATGCAACCCGCGCCGCTGTTGAGGAGGGAATCGTACCCGGCGGTGGCGTTGCGCTGGTTCGTTGCCTGGATGCCCTTAGCAAGATGAAAATCAAAGCCGACCAGAAACTGGGCGTTAAGGTGATCATGCGCGCCGTTGAAGAACCGTTGCGCCAGATTGCCAACAATGCCGGTCTTGAGGGTTCGGTGGTGATCGACAAAGTCAAAGGCGGAAAGGGGTCATTCGGATATAATGCCGATTCCGATACCTACGAAGACCTGATGAAAGCCGGTGTGATTGATCCCACCAAAGTGGTTCGTCTGGCCTTACAGAATGCAGCCAGTGTGGCATCTTTGATGCTGACCACCCAGGCGATGGTTGCTGAAAAACCGGAAGAAAAAGCCGAAGCGATGCCCGGCGCCGGTGGCGGCGGCATGGGCGGCATGGGCGGAATGGGCGGTATGGGCGGCATGATGTAACCGTCAATGCGCTGATTGAGCCAATATATCCAAAGCTAAAAGCTCCCGTAGCACACCTTTGTGCCACGGGGGCTTTTTTTTGTGTAAATGAACAAAAGCCCGAATCAAAAAAATTTGACAAATCGGCTATAAACAGGTAATCTTATTATATATAACTACTTGAATATTTCATGAAAATCAATGCGCTGCCGGGTTGAATGCATACCGATTGCCGTCATCAATTTGGTGCAAAATTGAGGGAATGTGGTTTTGCTCAGACCCTAAACTAAAACCCCGTGGAGTCTCTGATGAATGTTAAAATAACCTCAAAATTCAAAATGTGGCTGTCGATCTTGCTGGTTATGCTTCTGGTCATGCCGTTTATGCTCAGTGCGGCTGAAGGTGAAAATGTTTTTAGACACGAAACCGGTTTCTATTATACGGTTCAAAAAGGCGATACCCTCTGGGATTTGAGCCGAAAATTTTCTGATTCTGCCTGGTTGTGGCCCGAGATGTGGCGGGAAAACAGCCAGATTGCCAACCCTCACCGGATCTATCCGGGAGAGCGTATCCGTTTATTTCGGCGCACCGGATCACAGGTTACCGCCGAAACAGAGACGGGGAAAAAAGCGATGATGGTGCCCCCCTCTCTGGAAAATCTCATCCACTACAATTACACTGCCGTAGACCGCGTGGGATTTGTCCGGAAGCAACCGGTGACTTCCCACGGTGCCATTTTTAAGGTCCTGGAGACCAAAGAGATGATCAGTTCTGAGGATACCGTTTATATACGGCCGGCTGAAAATGTTAAACTGGCGCCGGGCAAACGTTACACGGTTTACCGTACGCTGCCGCCTCTCAGGGATCGACACACCAATGCGTATATCGGCATTCAGCATGTACTCACCGGAGTGGTGGAGATCAACCAGGTACAGCCCACCTATGCCGTCGCAACAGTTATAGAGGCCTATCGCCCGATCTATGTAGAAGATAACATCATGCCCTATTACCGTCGCCTGCCGGATGTCGTCATAAAAGAAAGCCCCAAAGACCTGCAAGGCTTTGTCGTCGAGGCTGAGGATCACAATCGACTGATCGGTGACAATATGATTGCCTTTATTGATAAAGGCAAGATAGATGGGGTTCAACGCGGACAATTTTACAATGTCTACTACCGCGTATCTGAACGGATTCATCCCAGAAGTAGAGAGCGAACCATGCTGCTGCCGGTGGAATTTGCCGAAGTACTGGTCCTTCATACCGAAGATACCACCGCCACAGTGATTGTGACCAGCGCCGACAGGGAGTTTGAGCCGGGCTCAAAAATACGCTCCCCGATTGAATAATCCATGCACGGGCAGGGGTTGTAGCCCCTGCCCGTCTTTTTTTTGGATCCGCTCAAGAAAAGATGCACCCGGTGATCACCGAATTTCCATCCAGTAGGCGATGCCGGCCTGTGGCGACTTTTCGACAATCTCAACAATTCCGCCGGCCGAGGAGCTTAGATATTTTCTTTCGGCTTCTTCATTTAATTGGATGATGGCCGGAGACTGCACCAGACCGGCCAGCTTCTTGCCGGAGGCTGGGAGTTTTACCAGTTCGCCATCTATTTCCACATCGACCCGATCGTCCTGATCAACGATTCCATCCTCATTCAGATCAAACTGAATAGAAGCGATCGACCCGCCGGTGAAGGCATTGAGTTCCATAAAAATTGAATCGCCGCCCGAACTGCAGTCTGCCTGTGAGGGGATAAAGCCAATGGCAATCAGTATGCCGCCCCGTAAGATCACATCGCTGATAACCCGCTCGCCGGGATAGATATCCAAATCCAGGTACCAGCCGATATCATTGACCTCGCTGGCCGCAGGATCCGGAAATTGCCCGCCGCCGTCCGGGTCGTCTCTTGTCTTCCAGATGGGTTCATTGTCAGTCAGAATTCGAACCGTCATATTTCCGGCATTGGAATTTACGTCAAAATCGAATGCGGTCTGCTTCAACAGCTTAACCTTTTCTGAAAGATAGACATTGGATACTTTTCTCACATCCGGGTCCGAGCTGCGGCTTACAAAAGTACCCACAAACTCATCGTCGTCATCAGGACTCCAATTGTCCGGGGCCTGAAAAATGGTATCGCCGTAATCCCAAATCCCATAAATTGTCTGGATTTGATCACTCAATAAATCACTGCTGCCCAGCAATTGGCCAGTGCCGAAACAAACCATTAATCCGCTCTTTTCCGGGTGAAACATGACATCCGGCCGGGTGGTGATGGGCTGGGGGTTGCCAAATGGATCGGTTGCGCTGAAAAGCGCAACGGCTTGATCGCCGCTCTTGAATGCAGCTGCCCATTGTGCCGGGTTTTCACTGATCAAATCGAATTTCCACAGATTGCCTTTAAGATCGCCGGCGTAAACAAAGTCCACCACGTCATCAAAATCGATGTCAACCGCAATGGGACTGGAAAGACCGTTGTCGGGGCCGCTGACGGTTTTAATCTTGCGAATCACGGATCCGCTGACCGCATCCAGGATAAAGAGCACCGATCCTTGATTGGGACTGTTGTATCCGTTTCCAAAAATGACGATCCAGGGATAGGACTTGCTGTAGGATTTCACAACAACGGGTTTGCTAAACGTATACCCCATATCATCTCGATGGTCCTCGCTGGTATCCTTATTCGGAAATTCCCACAGAACGTCGTCTTTTGTCATGCTGCCCGGCCGGCTTACATCCAGCGCAAAATAGCCTTTACCGCCAGCGCCCAGTCCGCTCACCAGAAGGGTCTGTTCTCCGCCCGCATAGAGCAGATTTTTGCCTTTTTGCACCGTGGGGGTCGAATCCACATAAAACTTATGCCCGTAGTCGGGATCTGCGAGGTCCTTGAGGTGATCAAACACCAGATAGGGCACGTAAGCAAACAGTTCGTTACCATCCTTAGCCCCATGCGCATGCAGCATGCCGTCATTGGCGCCGAAATAAACGATATCATCAAAAAATGTCGGTGACGAATGTACGATGTCACCTAACATATTAATCCGGTTGCCGCTGCTGCCGGGGTCCTGGCCCCTTATGAAATTAACCGTGTTTTCAGCATCGTTTCCCAATTTTTCTTTTTGTTCTTCTGTCAAATATTTAAATTCGAACAGCTGACCGGATGTTTCGCCGTCAAAGGTCAGGATTTGGCGCGTTTGCCAGGGCTTGCTCTGCAACTGGGCTGCGGCCGACCATTCGATCGGATCTTCTATGACCTCTCCGCTTACCGGATTGGTCCGGTAAGCCTTAACATCTCCGAACCAGAGGTAATCGATATAGCTGTAGCTGCTCTGATATATGAAGATGTCCGGTCCGATCTTGCCAAACATCCGGTCCCCGTTGACGGAGACCGAGGAGACCGATGTGGGCTGGCGGCCCTTGATATCTTTTATAATTTGTTGCAGTCCTTCAACCAGTTTTTTGGGTTCGCCGGCATTGACGAAAACCCCGCGGCCGTTGACGGTCGCATGCCACAAATCGTCAATCGACTCCGGCATCCGGGTGCCGGTCACTTCCGGCCAGACCACATAATCACCGTATTCGCGAGGTTCATCTTTTTGGGTGATGGTTTTCATGTAATCCGGGCGGGTGCGATCATCTTCATAATCTTCCGGGTTAAGGGTACCGGTTACCCCGAACGCCACCGCAAAGGTAACCATATGCTGATGAGGGGCCCGGTCCCATTTGTTGGTCGGTACGAGATCGTCCAACTTGGGCTGCAGATCCTGGGCATAAAAATATAGCGCCGTATCCGCTAACGTATCCTTAAAATTATCGCTATACGGTTTACTGCCACCGCCCCACTCCCCGTATGGATCAGAACTACTGCCGTCCGTGTTGCCCTTAAAAGTGCGGCTCTGATCGGTGTAATACCCGTCGGTGACCACCAGCGTAAAAGACTGCTGGCAGGCACCGCCATCAGCCGGATAGGGAGGATCGCCCTTTACGCCCTCCAGATCGCCGTCATTGTTCTGATAATAGGTACCGACTCTTTGCAGGCCCAGCTTGAGCGGTGTCCCGCCCCGTGATACGTAAGCATACAGATTTTCAACGAGCTCATCGGTTTCATCTTTAAATTCACCGCTGATAACCGCTCTGACCGGTTTTAAGGGAACGATCACTTTTTTGTTGATGCCCAGTATTCCCATACGGACATCCGTTAAATCCGGGTCGGTCATAACCCGGGCGATGGCGGCCTTGGCCACGAACTCGCGCCGACGGCTATAGGTGAACCAGTTGGCAAAATTCTGGCGATCTGAGTCATAATCGCGGTAAATATCGGCTGGCGGATCAGGTACAAATGTCAGGGTCTCAATCTTGTCAAGGGGCTCGCTGCCGCCGTCGGTGGTAAACGTATAATATGTATTGACTTTGTCATCTTCGTCCTGAATCACCAGAAAATAGCGCCCATCGGTCGATTGAACAAAATAATGGGCCCAGGGGATGGTGACCTTGCCCACTTTAAAAGCCCTTTTGTCCAGATCGAGGGTCTGACTTCGCAATGGATGAACAAGCGGATTTTCGGGATCTGCCGCTAAAAAGCTTTTTCCTGAGTAAGCCGGCCAGGGCTCGTAGACGGTATTCGGATTGTAGTAAAGCGCGTTGACCGCGTACCATCGCGAACGCCAGTATTTGCGACCTTCCTCGCGTAAATATCGATATTCATCATTATAATTGTAGCCCTCACCCATATCGTCAAACACATAGCAGTAACCTTCTGTTGGGGTACTGTCCGGGTTGGGAAATTGCCCTTCATAATTTCCCTTGACCAGAATCTCATAGGTCATGCTGCCGGAGTCATCCTGTAAGATCATCAGGTTGGTCGGCGGTGGATTCATTTTCGTCAGCAACGGTGCATCCGCCAGCTCGACATCTGCGCAAACGGGCTGGGCACCAAAAAGCAGGAGTGCAACCATGAAACCGCAAATCCGGCTTATGACAGTCAGAGGCCTGTAGCGTGAGAACCGTATATGATTGAGATCGATGTTCATATTATTGAGTTTGAGCATGAAAACCCCCTGCTGTACAGATGCTAAAAGGCCTTGCGATATCCGATTTTGATGGTGGTGACACCCTGCTTTTCGGTGCGACCATAGATGGCAAATCCGTGTATTCTGGGTTGGCCCATGCCCAGCGAAAACCCGGGCGGTGTGCCCTCGTAACCGGCCACGAACCGGGTTTTGCCGGTGTCATCAAATGTGGCATTTTGCGCCTCTGCATCCCAGTGGTCGACAACATTTTCATCATCAATGGCTTTAAGCCCCGGCACAACGAAACCGAGGCCACGGGGGTTGGTGTCGTTTTGAATTCGATCAACAGCTTCCAGGGCTGCACCTTCCGCCAGATACAGGTTACGCTGGTATATGGCATCATTGCGCGCAATTTGAACCTCCGTGTTTGCGGTATGGGTGGCCGCAATACTGATAATGGTCAGTAATGCCAGCAGCATAATTGTTGATATAATCAGGAAATATCCCTGTTCATTTTTTACAGGTTCGGTCAGCGTTAACATCAGAATAATGCTCCCATAAGGGTTTAACCTGAATTACCTATAAACCGATATTACGGCATCTGACCCGGGTTGTATAGGTCCGGCTGATGGTTCGCCCCCAGCCGGCAGGTTGCTCAATGGTCATGGAAATCTCGACCGAGCGAATAGAATCGACTGCAGTCGTCACAGCCCCGGCGCCATCATAATAAGTGAAACTGAGATCGGACACGTTTTCTTCGGTTAAGTTTTCCCATCTTGCACTGGCACTGCGGTATTTTTCCAAGGCGCCATTATTGAAGCGATAGGCAACCAGCTCATTTTCGATATTATCATCGGCTGCAGGGCATTCCGCCGGGCCATCGTCGACGCAATGATCGATACGGCCGTCCATGTCGGCATCCATGGTGAAGGCAAAATTTTGGGCATCTGTGCCGGTAATGTTGCCGTTGTGTCGTTGATGAAAACCATTGACGGAATCAAAATTATCGACAATGCCGGCCGGGGTGCTGCCACTGGGATTAAAACCGGCCATTCTGATTTCCTGAATCATCACCTCAACACCGGCGCGGGTCACCTGTTGAACGTCGGCAGCCACATTCTGGATGGTATAGGATCGCCCCATGGATGTAAAAAGACTGACCACAGCGGCCAGTAAAACCGAGGCCATGGCAAGACCCACCAGGATATCCACCAGGGTAAACCCCTTTTGGCCCTGCGGCCCGCGCTGCGGAATGGCTTTCATTGCGCGTCTGATCATGTCCCGTTTCCTTTGGTGATGGTACTCAAAACAATACTGCGGTTTCGGCCGCGACTCGTCCAGTTGACCGTTACCTTGATTTCTCTGGATGTGTTCCAGCCCAGGGCATCCTGAATTGTCCAGGTGCGCGTATAGATGCCCCCCGGATCACCATTGGCATTAATCGGTGAAGGATCAGCATAATTTCCCGCTTGCAGTTCAATTGATTCAATGTTTTCAGCTTTTAGCGTTTCCAGCTTGGCTTTCGCCAGCATGTTGGCCTCGGTTAATTGATTCCCGCTGGTGTTGTTGCGCGAGACCGAGAGCACAAGCGTGGCCACCGCCAAAAAGCCGACGGAAAAGATGGCGATGGAAATCAGCGCCTCCACCAGCATGTAGCCCTTTTTATTGGTAATGTTCGTATTTTGGGATTTCATAACGTTTATCTTAACGCCGCCATTATTCTATTCGAATTCGTCCGAGGGGGCTGACGATAATTGTTTTCTGCCGACCACTGTTGTTGACCAGCACGGCGCTTCCCGCTCCTGGCAAGCCCCTGGCGGAAAACACAGTTTTATCGCCGTCTCTGAATTCGGTGCTGTCCAGGTCGACTCTCACACCGCCGGGCAATTCCCGATTGCGCAAGGTCTGAACATTGCCGTCTTTATCGGTGAAGGTTACCTGGTAATGCGTCGCCAAAAAAGTGACTGTGACCGGTGATCGTTCCCGCACGGCTCTTGCTTTGGACAGTTCCAGGTCACCTTTTAAGTTCCCGGCGGCTCCCCTTAAACTGGCGTTGCTGCGCCAGCTTAGGATGCTGGGCGTTACGATAACGGATACCACAGCAACGACGGCCAGCACCATCAGTAGTTCAAAAAACGAAAATCCACCAGATTTCTTCATGGTCACAAAACTCCAGATGACGCCAAAAACCGGATCACCTATAACGAATCAGAATTAATAGGTAAATTTAATTTCACCGTTAAGTGCCGATAAATTGCAAACCCGCTGATGTTCATTTTGCAAACAGAACCCGGACAATTCGTGTCACAACCGTAAAACACCGGCTACAGGGTCTGTAAGCCCTCTGCATGCTCAATCTCGCAAGAAATGTACCAACCCATTAAAATAATAATGTATATAATTTTCAATGAGTTATAAATTATGTAAAAAATTGCCACTTTAAAAATCATAAATATGGGTAATTTAGGTGTCAAAAAAACTTCACATTTGGGTAATTCATGTCAGACTTCTTGATTTTGCTACTCAAATGCGATTTAGCGTAAATACGGTATCTGTTCGCATACCAAAAAGAGCGGCCTGAGCGACCACTTTTTCTGGACGCAGCGAATTTCCACAGCCGGCTAGACACCTTCGGCAGTAAGGGGTACAGGTGGCGGGCACGAACCGGAAACCTGAGGGTTTCACTGGTAAGGGCTTTTGAATATGGTTATGATAGGCATGCTTAGCACGAAAAATAGGGTATTGCAAGTCCGGAATGCGAAGTTTGATCCGTTTGGTAGGTCAGACGGGAAAGTCATCTAGAACAGATATCAAACCCCCGCAGGATCATGATATTCAATGCTGGTGTCTTGCGGGGGTATTCTGATCATGTCGGAAGATTTGAGCGCATTTACCATCGGCAGAATCTAATCACCTGTGCGCTTTGAGCGTCGCTGGTTGCGATGCTCACGCCGGCTTTCTTTGCTGATTTTACGCACACTTGGTTTCGAGCGCTCGGGCGGTTCGATGCGCTGGACCAGCGATGCGATGACCCCGCCCTCGATATGTCTGAATCCCTTGACCCATATCCATTGCCCCTGCCGAAATGATCCGAAATCCAGCGGGTCACCATTTGAATCGGTCAGCTCGGTGGTCAGCTGCCCATCGTCAAAGCGCCAGTCAACCACATGGATAGTTTCTTCGGCTGCAATCAGTTCCGCCCTCTGGGCGTCCACTTCCATTATGCGGGCCCGCGCCTGGAAAGGATCACAATCGTCAAAACTAAAATTTTCAGTTAGACCGGGCTCTGCCGGGCTATTGACGGGTAACCAGAAGATGCTGAAAATCAAAATAAATACCCCGCAGATCGGCCTTAAGCGTTTATACATGTGATAATCCATGAAGTTAAGCCTTTCTAAAAAATTTGATGCCAGTAATAGCGGTGCATATCCGGCGTCAGAATGGCAGGCATACTGACGAGACCGCCTTCAACACCGATAAATATGTGAGCCCCTCCTTCCAGAATGGCAATCACCGGCGCCGAAGGAATCGCTGTGCCAATCGCGATGACGCGATCTTTTTTACCCAAATCAATGGCATTGCCGTCGCCGTCATATTCAACCTCCATGCTAAATTCACTGACCGAGGCACCCGTTTTGTAATCCACTGCATACATCCGGGCCACGCCCCGGACGGTGGAGGCCGCACAGGGATCTGTGCCGCTACCGCTGCCTGAATCCGGCGTATACGTCGTGAAATAGACCACACCACCATAGACTCTCGGCGCTGCGACGACCTTTTCACCCGGATTCTCCAGACGGATATACCAACCGTTACCGGTCTCAAGATTTATTTTGACCGCTTGTTGTTGGGCTGCGGTGCCCATTTGTATCAAATCGTCGGTGACATCAATCAGATCGGTTTCAGTGAGCGTAGTACCGCCCGACCAGTCGTTTTTGACGGCGTAAAAACGGTTGACAACAGCGGCTTCATCCGGATCGGACCGGTCACCGGTGCCAAAAAAGATATAATCACCGAAATCCTCTGCCACTGCATCAGGAGCATACAGTATTTTGCGTTGGACACCGTCCGCAGCAGAGGCGGAAAACAGCTTTTGAGCACTCCAGACACCATTCGCTATAGATTTTGATTTGGTCCCGCTGCAAAAAGACATGACCTCGTCGTCCTTGAAAGCAAAGATGTTACCCCCCAGATCGCCGATGTAGATGCGGCTGACAATACCGTCACCGTCGTGGTCGATGCCCGATACATCCACAATGGAATGCGTCATGCCCAGACTGGCATGATCGACGGCATTAAAATTCAATCCGCTGATCAACTGGCCGTCGGTCACCCGCACGGCAAAAAGCGCCCGACCCACCGCATCGGTGGCAGCGGGTGTTTCCAAATCCTGGTTGCTGTCATAACCGCCCGGTATCAGAAACGCATCTTCCACAGTGTTGCTGACGGTCACCGTGCAGGTCGGCGGTGCACCCGTCTCGCTGATGGCCACATTGGTGGCCACTGTGACGGGTTGCGGACGGCTCCAGGATTGACCGAGCATCTCGTAGCTGTCCGTGTCGGGGTCATTGGAAGGATTCGGGTCCAGAACGGTGGATTCGATGGAATACAGCCAGGCCGGTGCGTCATGGGCGGTAATGTCCAGGGCCATATAATTGAGACCGCCACGGCGCTCACCGATGATCATGATTTTCTGGCCGGAACCATGGTAAACCGAAGGCGACCCATCGATAAAATAATCGTGATCGTCGTTATCGAGCAGTTTCAGCCGTCCCATTTGATGCGGGGCAATAAAACCCCAGATTTCGCTGCCGTCGGCATCATCAAAGGCATGCAAAATACCGTCGTTGGAGCCGGAATAAATGATCGTCTTGGCATCATCGGTGGCCGGGTTGCCGTCCGGATCCCCGTAGTGCACGACAGCCGGCTCTGAATGTATAATGTCACCGAGGCCACCCTGATGAATGCTGTCGAACAGAGCCGTTCTTTCCTCTGCGGTGGCAACCCCCAGCTCTCCGAAGGTAATGTTCACATTGGCATCCGCAAATGCGTTGGCCGAATGGGTCAAATCCGATACCAGACCGGTATAGGTGTACAGATTGCGCGCAGTGGTACTGTCAATCAGCAGGTCGAGAACCTCGGCAGCGCCTCCTTTTTCCACATCCGGACCATCGGCGCCCAGCACAGTCCAGTAGGACAGCGCATTTTCTTTGATCAAGCCGTCTGGTGTTGTGGCTGCCATGCCGGTGGCGTCCCGAAGATCTCCGGTGCTGTCCAGGCCGTAGCGCTTGATGTTGCCGATCCAGCGCCCGCTTTGCTGGGGCTTGAAAAATCCCAGATAGATCTTGTCACCGGCATAGGTCCGGTTCATGCGGCTAATGGGAACGACCGGGGCGACGAAGACCGCATTTTCCTCAGAAATAGCGGTCAAGATCTGATCAAAGGCCAGAGCCAGCTCCGAGATGTTGTCAGCCGTAAAATACTCCCCGCCGCCGTTGGCGGCAGTATTTTGCAGCAAAGTTTGGGAGGTTTTAAAGCCGATGGTGTAGGTAATAACCTTTTGCTTGTCGAAAGCCGTCCCGTCACCCAGGGTGGCATGACAATCATTTTCATACAGGTATTTGGCCACATCGTCCAGATAGTCAGAGCCGTTGTCGGCATAGACCGCCTCTGAACCGCTGTGATCGCCGTCATAATCGCCGATGGTATCACCATTAATATAGGGGGTACCGGTCAGCCGCGAATCGATATCCTGGGTCGACTGGCCATCGGTCATAATAATAATGTAATTTTTCTGACAGCGCTCCTGCATGGGCGATGAATAGCTGACCCCATCGTTGTACCAGCTGCTCATGCCGGCAAAATACAATCCGGCCTCTGCCAGCGTTTCGGCCAGCGGGGTCCAGCCCTCGGCGGTCAGGTTGGCGACCTCGTTTGTCAACGTCGTTGGGTCGGTGCCGCAGCCCGCCACAAGCCGGCCGCCCTGATCCTGGTTAAACCGCATCAAACCGAAGCGCACGCCGGTGGTGTTGTTAATCAGATCGGTAATGACCTGCTGGGCCACTTCGATACGACTTTTGATCTCACCCGCACCGGATTCATCGTAATTCATAAAATTGCCCAGGCGCAGTCGGCGCCGGGAGCCGCCACAGGCATAAGTGGATGCGTAAATATCGCCATAGGCATACCCCTGATCGAGCAGATCAGTTTCAATCCAGGCACAGTTCAGATCCGCCACATCACTGGCAAAAATCCGCCATTCATAGGACCAGCTACCCCAACTCCAGTAACGCTCGTAAACAGCGTTGGTGCTGTATGATCCGCCGTAAACGGTGGCTGAATCATAAGGTGTGCCGGGCACATCAACGGTCGACATACTGCCCGAAGAGTCAAAAACAATCAGAATATTGGGTTCCAGGTCCGGGTTGGTGATCGTTCCGTAGATTTCGGTGTCGTCTGCCCAAGCGGGTGTTGTCGTAACGCCGATCAGTATCAAAGCCATCCAAACAAATTTCTTCATCCCTAAATCTCCGTGATCTTCCTGCACAGCCTGCCGGTGAATCAAAACGGCCGTCTGCAAGCTAAAACTTATTGAATACCTTCCAGGTACCCACCTGAACCTGGGTGTTACCGCTGGTTGACGTAGCGGTTAAGCTGTATCGACGAATTTCAAAATATTTCAGACTGTAACCCGAGCCGGGCGGTGGGGAGCCGATATGCGCCTGCTGGGGTATGGTGTTGGCTGCATCACTGAACGATGGAATAGGCGTGGCGCTGGACTCGATGCAGCGCACTTCAACCGTGGCGACTGCATCGCTGTTTTCATCGGTGGATGTGACCAGATTGCTGGCAACCGCTGGATCAGCGGACAGAAAATCATTGGTCAACCAGGTGGTCGGGCCCGAGTTGTAATTTTCGATAGCATCGATCACCCCGGCCTCGGCATCATAAAATTCCCGAATCATCTGGCCCTCGTTGCGCACGATGGTGACTTCCGTATTGGAGGTCCACACCGCCAGCACGCCGGCCAGTAGCAAAATGGCCGAAATCAGAATAGCGGTTCCCAGTACGAAACCGTGTTCGTTATCAATTGTGGTTTTCAGTGATGTCAGCAGCTTCATGTTCGTCTCTTTCTTTCTTAAAGATTGCGGCATCTAATGCGCGTGGAGTAGGTCCGACTGATCGGACCATCCCGGCCGGACGGACGCTGCACCGTTAGCGAGATTGAAACCGATGCAATCTGGTCGACAGGGATCGGTTCCACCAGAACCGTATCGCTCGCATCAAGATAGGTAAACGTCAAGGCGGTCACATTGTCCAGCAAGGTGTCCACCGAAGTACCGGCACCCAAATCACTCGTTTGCTCAAGGCGACCTGCGTTTAAATTGTAGGTAATATTTTCAAAAGGATCAAAAACATCACCGTCATAGTTGAGGTCGGCCGTAAATTGGATGCTGCTTGTATTGGTGCCGGAGGAAATAAAGCCGGCGTTGGCTTCAGCCAAGGGGTCCAATCCGGCCAGACGGATATCGCGCGCCATCAAATCAATTCCAATGCGTGCTTTTTGCTGGACGCCGGCTTTGACGTTTTCTTTGGTATAGGATCGGTTTACACTCGAAAATGAGCGATAGACCGTACCGAACAGGATTGAAAGCAATGCGAGGCACACCAACACCTCAACCAGCGTGAATCCGGCAGCCCGGCCAACCGGCTGTTGTCTGTCAATTGCATCGCCTTTCATACGCCATTCCCCATGGTGTTTGAGCGCATCGTCACCTGCCGCGTGCTGCCAAATTTCGTCCAGGCCACCGTAACGCTGATGCGGCGCGTGGAAGCCCCCAGGGGGTCAACCCGCCAGGTGCGATTATAAATGCCGCCGGGATTGCCGTGGGCGTCAACCGGTGAGGGATCGACATAATCTCCCACAGCCAGAGCTGATGATTCGATGTCCTGACTTTTCAACATCTCCAGGGTGGCTTTGGCCAGCATGTTGGCCTGGGTAGCGGTATTACCGGTGGTGTTGTTGCGCACAGCCGAGTATTGCATGGAGGCTGCCGCCAGCATGCCCAGAGCCAAAACGCACATGGCAATGAGCAATTCGATCAAAGAAAACCCATTATCGTTTTCTACAGTTGCCAGCCTTTTTGTAATTGCCATTTTTGGTTTTCCTTTATTGGACATT
>JASFIG010000073.1:0-15149 GCA_050122795.1 Desulfobacterales bacterium | reverse complement strand
TTTACGCTGATTCGGAATCCACCTTTTTGAATGGCTTTTTTGATGACCCGGCAACCCTCACAGGTGTGATCGCGACAGGAAGGTTATTTTGAGGAGAGTCGTCGGGGTAACCTTTAATTTCATAAAAAGGAGGTAAAATGATGAATCGTTTCAAACTACTTGTAGCGGTCGTTTTGGCGGTGGTTCTGACAAGCGGTTTAGCGCTTGCCGGCACCCTCGAGGAAGTTCGTGCCAGAGGCCACATCATTGCCGGCGTGAACGGTGGCGTATTTGGATTCAGCATGCCGGATGACAAAGGTGTCTGGAAAGGGCTGGATGTCGACACCGCCAGAGCAATTGCCGCAGCCGTATTCGGCGATGCAACCAAAGTCAAATTCAGCGCCCTTACGGCGGTTCAACGCTTACCGGCGCTGCAGGCCAAGGAAATCGATGTGCTCTGCCGCAATACCACCCAGACCCTGACGCGCGAGACCATCAATGGTTTGAATTTCGCGCATGTGAACTATTACGATGGCCAGGGATTTCTGATATCCAAGAAATTAGGAGTTAAAAGTGCCAAGGAACTTAGCGGGGCCACGGTCTGTGTTTTGCCGGGAACAACCACCGAGATGAATGCGGCTGATTTTTTCCGCGCCAACAAACTGCAATGGAAACCTGTTGTTATCGAGCAAACCGCCGAATTGAACAAGGCTTTTTTTGCCGGACGATGTGATGTGCTGACCTCGGATGTGTCTCAATTGGCAGCCCAGCGATCGGTTTCGCCGAATCCGGCAGAATATGTGATCCTGCCTGAAATTATTTCCAAGGAACCCCTTGCGCCGGTGGTTCGTCACGGCGATGATCAGTGGTATGATATCGTCAATTTTTCGGTCATGGCGTTGATCAACGCTGAAGAAATGGGTATCACTTCTAAAAACGTTGATCAAATGCTGAAAAGCGAAAATCCAGGGGTCCAGCGTTTCTTAGGCGTAATCCCTGGTATGGGCAAGGCGCTTGGTCTGGATGAGAAATGGGCCTATAATATCATCAAACAGGTTGGAAACTATGGCGAAATCTATGAGCGCAATGTGGGACCCAATACGCAGCTGGGTCTTGAACGCGGTCTGAATGGTTTGTGGACCGAAGGTGGTATTATGTATGCTGCACCATTTAGATAATCGGCCCGAAAGGTGCCCCGTAATTCCACCGGGGCACCTTTTTTAAAGTTGAATTGACAACGCGTTATTTTTATGATTTTTCCGAAACCGAATCTAATGTGTGCGGGACAAGAAAATGGCCACAGTAGGGGAAGAAAAGGCGATCCAGGCGGATACCAGCCTTCCTGAAAAAATTCCATTCTGGCTTGATCCCAATAAGCGCGCCATTATTTATCAAATTGGCGTGCTGTGTATGATCGGACTGCTGGCCTGGTATCTGGTTTCCAACACCCTGGTTAATCTTGAGAAGCAAGCGATATCCTCCGGCTTTGGTTTCTTGCAAAAGGAATCATCCTTTGAAATCGGAGAGTCCCTGATTTCTTACTCGGCTGCCAGCACTTACGGGCGCGCCCTTATCGTCGGGGCCCTCAATACGCTCAAGGTGGCCTTTATCGGCATTGTGATCACCCTGATTTTAGGGACGATTTTAGGGGTAGCCCGGCTGTCCACCAACTGGCTGGTTTCCAAAATCGCCGCCATCTATATTGAGGTGATGCAGGATATTCCGGTATTGCTGCAGCTGTTTTTCTGGTATGCGATTTTTTATGAAAGCCTGCCATCGCCACGCCAGGCGCTCAATCCCATTTATGGCCTCTTTCTTTGTAACCGCGGCGTTGTCTTTGCCGTCCCGGAATCCCATCCGGCGCATAAATATATGTTTTTGGCTCTAATCGTCGCTTGTGTGGTGGTTTATCTCATCCGCCGCTGGGCTAAAAAACGGCAGGAGCAAACCGGCCAGATCTTTCCAATCTTTCGCGTCTCCGTCGCTATCATTTTGGGCTTTCCGCTGGTTGCCTGGTTTGTTTTCGGAGCGCCCACAACAATGGATGTTCCCCAGCTGGTGGGCTTTAATTTTAAAGGCGGCACGACCCTTAGCCCTGAATTCATTGCGCTGCTGTTAGGCTTGGTGCTTTACACGGCGGCTTTTGTGGCTGAGGTGGTGCGGGCCGGTATTCAATCCGTCAGCAAAGGACAGCGTGAAGCGGCGATGTCCATCGCCTTGAGACCGAATCAGGTCTTAAATCTGGTTATTTTACCCCAGGCGCTGAGGGTGATTATACCACCGTTGACCAGCCAGATGTTGAATCTGACCAAAAATAGCTCGCTGGCGGTGGCCATCGGATTTCCGGATTTTGTTTCGGTGGCCAACACAACGATGAATCAAACCGGCCAATCCATTGAAGGCGTGGCCCTGATCATGGCGGTATATCTCATATTCAGTCTGTCCACATCGGCATTTATGAACTGGTACAATAAAAAAGTGGCTCTGGTAGAAAGATAGACAAATACATGGAAGCTTACGTTCAAAAGACATCGGCAGAAGAGCTCAAACCACCGGTGACCAGTGTGGGTTTTATTGGATGGGTCAGAGGCAACCTTTTCAATGGCTGGTTTAACTCCCTGCTGACGCTCGTAACGCTGTACCTTCTGTGGAAGGTCATCCCGCCGTTTTTCCAATGGGCCTTTATTGACAGTGTGTGGAATACCACCGGAGCGGTCTGCAAGGAAACTGAAGGTGCCTGCTGGTCGGTTATTGCGACCAAATTTCGTTTTATCCTTTTCGGCTTTTTTCCGCATGAGCAGCAGTGGAGACCGATGGTTGCCATCCTGCTCTTATGCGGTCTGCTATTTTACAGCCGCGACCGAAATCACTGGACCAAGTACTTGGGTTATGCCTGGATCATCGGTCTGGCGGTGATGGGCGTACTGATGCGGGGAGGGATCTTGGGTCTGCCCGGGGTAGAAACGACAAAATGGGGCGGATTGCCGCTGACGCTTCTGCTATCGGTTTTCGGACTCACCGCCGCCTATCCCCTTGGAGTGATTCTGGCATTGGGTCGTCAGTCCCGAATGCCGGCCATCAAAATGCTCTGCGTCGTTTACATTGAACTCATCCGTGGTGTCCCGCTGATCAGTCTCCTGTTTATGGGTTCGATTATCCTCCCCCTGTTCCTGCCTGAAGGCGTTACCATCGGTCAGATTCTGCGTGCCCAAATCGCCATTATTATGTTTACAGCTGCTTATATCGCCGAAGTCGTACGCGGTGGGTTGCAGGCCATGCCGCGGGGGCAATATGAAGCGGCCGATTCCATCGGATTAAGTTATTTTCTGACCATGCGGCTGATTATTTTACCCCAGGCTTTAAAAATCGTGATACCACCGACGGTGAGCATACTCATTTCCGCATTTAAAGATACGTCGCTAGTGGTAATCATTGCGCTCTGGGACCTGCTTAAAACGAGCCAGGCCGTTCTTTCAGATCCCGAATGGATGGGTTTCAGCCGTGAGGTCTATCTTTTTGTGGCCATTCTTTACTTTTTAGGTTGTTTCTCCATGGCGAATTACAGCCGCAAGCTTGAAAAGGAATTATCAAGAGAGGAGCATTAATCCATACATTTGCATTGAGAGGATGTTATGAACGAAGAACACTCCAAGGGTGCGCAAGATCAGACAGATGAAGAAACAATGATAGATATTATAGATATGCACAAATGGTATGGCGATTTTCATGTGCTGCGAGGCATAAACCTGACCATTCGTAAAAAAGAGCGCATTGTCATCTGTGGGCCTTCCGGCTCCGGCAAATCAACCCTGATTCGCTGCATCAATCGTTTGGAAGAACATCAGCGCGGCCAAATAATTGTCGATGGGATTGAGCTGACCAACAACCTTAAAAATATCGAAAAAATCCGGGCCGAAGTGGGTATGGTGTTTCAGCATTTTAATCTGTTTCCGCATTTGACCATCCTCGAAAACCTCACCCTAGGACCCATATGGGTCAGAAAGGTGCCCAAGAAAGAAGCCGAAGAAACCGCCATGTATAATCTGGAGAAGGTGCACATTGCGGAACAAGCCAAGAAATATCCCGGCCAGCTTTCCGGCGGCCAGCAGCAACGGGTTGCGATTGCGCGCAGTCTTTGTATGTCACCGAAAACAATGCTCTTTGATGAGCCCACATCCGCCCTCGATCCGGAGATGATCAAAGAAGTGCTGGATGCGATGATCGAACTTGCCCAGGAAGGCATGACCATGATTGTGGTCAGTCACGAAATGGGCTTTGCCAAAAGCGTGGCGCACCGGGTGCTTTTTATGGATTTTGGCCAAATTGTAGAAGCAAACACACCCGAGGAGTTTTTCGAAAATCCCCAACACGAACGCACCAAACTGTTTCTCAGCCAAATCCTGCACTGACACCAGTTGGTTTCTTACCCCAGATCGAGTCTAACAATCACCTGGAATATTGGAAGACTGGTATAAGGCTTCAAAAGGCATTATTGACATAACCGGTATAAATGACGCATTATTCCACTTTTCCGGTCTGGCTTTCGTAGCCGCTTCTGCTTCGGCGGAGCAGGCAATTCCACCCTTCCAGTTGCAGAAAAACTGGACCAAGCGCAATTTTGTCGCCATTGATCCCTCTATCAATCACAAAAATAAAGCTGAATACTCGGATTTATGTTAAAATAACCCCCATGAGGTGGCGTTATGCGTTAGCGATGATTTGCCAACCATTTGAAAAGAATATAAATTGTTTTATATTGGTGATTACAAATAACGAATAACAATTAACACCTGGTTGAGCAGAAAAGCTCAGCCAGGTCGCTTATGGTTTAAGTTTGGGGCCTATCTGGCCGATATAGCAATAAATTGATTGTCAATTAAACCGGTGGAAATCAGCCGGAGTTGAGCATGAATTTATATTACGCTGACGGTGACCGGCAGGTCGGACCCATCGACAAAACTGAGCTGCAGTCCCTGATCAAAGCCAAAAAAATAGACTCGAAAACCCTTGTCTGGCAACCCGGCATGGCGGAATGGCAGTCGCTGGGTCTCTTCGTGAGAAGCAAAACCCGGGGTGTGAAGGCATACATGCAACCGGCACCACCGGTTCAGCAAACCCTGTGCTCAGAGTGCGGTCAGGCGTTTGTTGAGGATGATATGATCCGGTTTTCCGATGTGTGGGTGTGCGCCGGTTGCAAACCGATTGTGGTTCAAAAAATCAAGGAAGGCGTCACCGTTTCCGCTGACATGGACTATGCCGGTTTTTGGCTGCGATTCGGCGCCTGGTTCATTGATTATATCATTTTAGGCATTGTCAGCATGATCACCAATCTTCCAATGATCTTTATGGGCGTTTATTCGGTCGATAATCCCGGCTTATTTATAACCCTCCAGCTTATTTCAACACTTCTCAATTTTGTCATACCGGCGGCTTATGAGACCTGGTTTGTGGGTAAATATGCAGCCACACCGGGTAAAATGGCCTGTAAAATAAAAGTGGTCCTGGCGGATGGCGGGAAAGTGAGCTTTGGCAGAGCAGTCGGCCGGCATTTTGCAAAATTTATCAGCGCGTTGATTCTGGGCATCGGCTATATCATGGCCGGATTTGACGATCAAAAGCGAGCCCTGCACGACCGCATCTGTGACACGCGTGTGATCAAGTCGGGAGAAATTTGATTCGACTATGGAGTAATGGAGTGGTGGCGTGATGGATTAGGAACAATTGCGGATTAAAATATCAGACGCCCTGCGTGCCACAAATCCGCAATCCGAAATCCGAAATTTTATTCGCTCCATTACGCCAATTGATCATGTCTCGGATTTTAGATTTTGAAATAGCCTAGTTAAAATAACACGCATCTGAAGGAGCGATCCGTGATTTCCTGTACTCGCTGCAAAACACCGCTCAGCACACAGGCGCTCAACACATTTGAGCTGGCTCCCTGTGCCGCCTGTAATGAACCCATTCGTGCTGATGTTTATCCGGCCCTTTTTCGCAAGCTGCCGTCCGGAAGCAGCGGCGCGCCATTACAGGGTGAACAGGAAGCCAGTTGTTTCTATCATCCGGCCAAAAAGGCGGCGGTCGCCTGTTCGGCCTGCGGTCGATTTTTATGTGCGCTATGCGATGTTGATTTCAATGATCGGCATCTGTGCCCGGCGTGTTTGGAGAAAGGCAAGACCAAACGCAAGATTAAAAACCTGGAAAATCATCGCATATGTTATGATACGATCGCGTTATCGATTGCGCTGATTTCCTCACTATTTATATGGCCGACCATCTTTTCTGCTCCGATTGTTCTCTATATGGTTATCCGATACTGGAAGGCGACCGGCAGTATCATACCCCGGAGTAAAATTCGCTTTGTGCTGGCATTTTTCATTGCCGGATTGCAAATTGTAGGATGGATATTTTTCATTGGCGGTTTGATGGCCTCCTGAAGATCGATTGCCGAGCCTTTAAACTGGAACAGGGGATAAAAGAATTAACCACCAAACCGAAAACGACGCTTGAAAGCTGGGATGCTGGGAAGCCAGGAAGCTTGATGGGGTGAATTACTATTAGCTTTCAAGCCTTCTGGCCTTATAGCTTCCCAGCCCATTTTTTGATTTTGTGGGTATAGAATAGTACCAGAGAATTGATTGCTTTTGGGAGTATGAAATAGACACATTATGGCAGTACCACCACCACCGACATACAAAAGACTGCCCGGTAAGAAAAAGGGCTTTATCATGGGGCAGCACACCCTGTGGCGGGGCAGAGACCATTTGCTGCAGATTTATGCGCGCTGGGGCACCGAAGACTATAAGCGGTATTACTTCAACGATATTCAAGCCATTATCACACGCAAGACAGACATCGGCAAAATCCAAAATTTCGTCACCGGCGCTCTGGCCGGCCTTTTCAGTTTATTTGCAGCAACCGCTACGGGTGGCTGGGTGACATTCAATGCCATCATAGCGATTGTAATCCTGAGCATCTTAATCATCAATCTGATCAAGGGCCCCACATGTGAAACCCATCTGTTGACAGCTGTCCAGACTGAAAAATTGCACTCCCTGAATCGGATCAAAACAGCGCAGGCGGTCATGAATCAACTCAAACCGCTTATCGAGCGCTTTCAGGGACATCTCGCAGCAGAAACCCTCGTCCAGCAGACAGCTGCGCTTGCCAACCCCCCAAAAAAAAGACCAGCGACACGCCTGGTTCAAAGAGCGCCAACAGCCCGAAAACATGAAAGCGGGCGCGTGCATCTAATGCTATTTGCATTGTTGAGTATCAACGGCCTTATTGTGGCGGTCGGCTTTGTCTTGAGTCACGTGGGCCTGACATTTCTGGGAGGCGCCGTGATGTTGATGATGGGAATCTGCGTCGTTATTGCATTGGTCAAGCAACATAACAGTAATTTGCAGCATCCGGTGCGTACCATTACCTGGGCGGCGCTGGCATATGTTTGCTTCTCGTTTATCAGCAGCTATATCATCAGCATGGGCCTGGCATTTAAAAATCCGGAAATTGTCCAGAACCAGTGGGAGATGATTAAACTTGTTTCCAATACCACTCCCTGGGATAGCACCCTGATGATGACCCTTAACGTTATTGCGCTTGGCGCTGCAGTGGCGATCGGCATACCGGGGCTTTACCTGCTAAGAAATTTCCGAAGAACCCAATACCCGGTTGAACGGGTTAAGCCCGCGCCGGATCCGGTCGCAGCACCCAAAAGGAAGTCCTGATGGAAGATCTGCTGCATCAACGCTGTTTCAATCATCTGCTGCGGGAGGCGGTTGCGCGCTGTCCGCAGTGCCGGCGCTATTTCTGCCGCGAATGCGTGACCGAGCACGAGGATCAGGTGCTGTGCGCTGCCTGTTTGAATGCCGGTGCCGATACGGACCGATCGGACCGCAGCCGGTTTGGCGGTCTGATGCGATTGATGCATTTTTTGCTGGGTACAACATTACTATGGATGTTTTTTTACTACCTCGGGCAGATCTTGCTTTCGCTTCCATCGGCGTTTCATGAAGGCTCATTATGGGAAAAGGGGTGGTGGAACTGACCATGAACCCCAAGACCAAAGAGCACCGCCGAAGTGCGATTCTGCTGCTGGAAGAAGCCGTGCATATCTTGCGCAAGGCGCCGCTGTCACTGCTGTCCACATACGCCATCGGAACGCTGCCCTTTGTGCTGGCCTTGTTTTATTTCTGGGCGGATATGAGCCGCAGTGCCGATGCCCAGCGCTATCATGCAATCGCCTCGCTGGGTCTGGCATTGCTCTATATTTGGATGAAATGCTGGCATGTTGTTTTTGCTGCTCACGTAAAAATGATATTGAGCGGCGAACCACTACCCCAATGGTCCTCCCAACGCATCCTGCGACTGGTGACATCGCAGACATTGATTCATGCGACCGCCTTTTTTATCTTACCGCTGGCGGCTGTCATCGCCTTGCCGTTTGGCTGGTGCTACGCATTTTATCAAAGCGTCAGCGTTGAAGCTGCAAACGATGATGGAAATGTAAAAATGATATGCCAAAAGGCGTGGTCACAAGCCAGACTATGGCCGCGCCAGAATCATATCTTGATGTCCATATTTTTTATTTTTGGCATCGTGGTTTTTTTGAATGTTGCCAGTGCCATTTATATCTTGCCGCATCTGGTCAAAAAATATCTCGGGATTGAATCCTTATTTACGCTCAGCGGGTTTCACATGATCAATACGACTTTCTGGGTGGCAACGATCGGTATTTCCTATTTATGCATGAACCCGCTGGTCAGGACAGTTTACGCCCTGCGATGCTTCTACGGGTCGGCCATTCATTCCGGTGATGATTTAAAAATGGGACTAAAGGGGCTGGTGGCAGGGCGCAGCGCGGCAGTGATCGGTTTGGTGGTGCTCGCCCTGGTGACCGGCAGTCCATCGCCTGCGCTGGCCCAACAAAAGCAGATTGTCGCACCTGACGCACTGGATCGTTCGATAGATGACGTGCTGCAGCAACGGGAATTTTCCTGGCGAATGCCCAGAGAAATGCCGGTCGAAGATCCAGCAGAGCCCAAAGGGCCGGTCGCATCCGTTGTGGCCTGGATTTTCGACAAACTCGCTGAAGGGATCAAAACGGTCTCTGATTGGATTGATCAATTCATCGATTGGCTGCTGGCGCTGCTGCCGACCGGCGAACGCCAAAAAGTGTCGTCGAATACGGATTGGATATCCTCTGTTCGGGTTGCCGTTATCGCATTGCTGATCGGCCTCTTCGTTGTCATGACCTATATCCTGTGGCGCTCCTGGAGCCGACGTCGGATCGGCAAAGGCGAAATGGTAGCCGCACCCGTTGAATCGGTTCCCGACCTGGAAGATGAAGATACCACCGCAGCGGACCTGCCGGTGAATCGCTGGCTGGACCTGGCACGCGAATTAGCCGGCAAGGGAGAGCTGCGATTGGCCCTACGGGCCTTTTACCTGGCAACTCTGGCCGGCCTGGCCGAGCGCGGGTTGATTACAATTGAAAAGTTTAAATCCAACCGTGACTATGAAATCGAGCTACACCGCAGAGCGCACCAACAGAAAAAACTGTTGACGGATTTTACAACCAGCCGGGAAGTTTTCGAATGCGTCTGGTACGGACTGTATACCATCAAACAGCCCCAGCTGGATGATTTTGCCGCTCTTCAGAAAAGGATGATAAACCTTGCCCAAAGCTAACATCATACGTGCCGTAGCTTTTGTGGTGATCTTCTTGGGTTTTGTACTCGGGGTTATTCAGCTGTTTTTGCTGCGTTTTGAAGCCGGAGACGTATATCCGGCCTATTCAACGTTGCGCAGTGATCCGCTTGGCGGCCGGGCATTTTACCGCGGTCTGGAAAATCTGCGAAACACTTCGATTGAGCGCAATTACCGGCAACTGGGTAATCTGGAATTTAAGGAATCCACCACCTTTTTTCATATTGGAACACCGGTTTTTGATGCAGAATCCGTAGCGGCAAAATGGGCTGAAGCAATCGATCGCCTGACGAACAGTGGCGGTCGACTGGTGCTGACTTTTTTACCGGTTGAGAAAAAGCCGGCTGCGTGGCGAATGTCGACATGCAGCCGGCCCCATGGCGACGATTCAGATGATTCCGACGCTGAATCCCCGGAGGATTCCGATGGCGCTGGTACGTCGCCTGACAGGCAGATCGAGCCCTCCGAACATCCTGCCGGGTCGCCCATTTCAGAAAATAACAGCCATTGCGTTGCGTTAACGGAACTATGGGGGCTGGTATTGACCTTTGCCGAAAAGCCGGCGACCGAAGCTGCCAGAAAAAACCATGAAGCGTTAGACGCTGATTTTATAGGGCTTCCGCAAAAGATTTCATGGCACACGGCCCTGTATTTTGATGAGCTGGATAGCAGCTGGCGCGTCATTTACACTGCAGAGGGCCGGCCGGTCATCGTTGAAAGATCTTATGGCAATGGCAGTCTGGTGCTGTCGGCAGATAGCTTTTACATGAGTAACGAAGCGTTGCGATCCGAACGCCTTCCGCAGCTGCTGGCCTGGACGGTCGGGCCAAACAGTCGCATTGTCTTTGACGAGACCCATCTGGGTATCCGCAAGCACCCCGGCGTGCTGACGTTGATTATGCAGTACCGCTTCCAGTGGTTTATTTTTGCACTTGCTGTTCTGGCCATTTTGTTTGTCTGGAAAAATTCAGTTTATTTCGTACCTCCCTCCAGAGACGGTGACGATCGGTCGGATCGGGATGTCACCGCCAAGCGAGATTCGACCCAGGGCCTGATCAGCCTGCTACGCCGCAATATTCCCAAACGGCAGTTATTGCAAATTTGCGCCCGCGAATGGCGGCGTACTTTTCAGCGCAATCAGCGCATTGCAGGCGGCAATAGCGACCCGACAAAAACGGTTTTTGAGAAAATAAATGCCTATGGTGCGCAATCCATTGATCCGGTCATCGGCTACCGGCGGATGTGCAAAATAATTTCAAAAGGAAGACACCATGAATGAGAATACCGACATTTTGAAAAAGGCTCTGCTGCGAACCAAACAGGAAGTGGCCAAAGTGATCATCGGCTATGACCATGTGGTCGATCTGGCGTTAATTGCCATTTTTACCGGCACCCATGCACTGATTGAAGGTGTGCCCGGGATCGCCAAAACCCTGCTGGTCAGAACCCTTGCTCACGTGATGCGCTGCGATTTTGCGCGTATCCAATTCACACCGGACCTCATGCCGACCGATATTACCGGAACCCATGTCTTTAATTTGCAAACCAATGAATTTTCACTGGTCAAAGGCCCGGTTTTTTGCACCTTTCTGCTGGCCGATGAAATCAACCGGGCACCCGCCAAAACCCAGTCTGCCCTGCTTCAGGCCATGCAGGAGCGCACCGTTACCATTGACCGGGACACGCACCGCTTATCGCCCAATTTTACGGTATTCGCCACCCAGAACCCGATTGAATATGAAGGCACCTATCCGTTGCCGGAAGCCCAAAAAGATCGCTTTATGCTCAAGATTAACATGGACCCGCCGGGCAAAACCGAAGAGCTCACCCTGGCCCAACGGATGCTGGGAAAAGATGCACCCGAGGACACCCTGGCCAGTGGAGCGGTACAGCAAATTATCACCGAAGAAATCATAACGAAACTGCGGGCGACCATGGCGGGAATTCTGGTGAAGGAAGACCTGGTTGCCTATGTTGTCGACATTGTGCGCAAGTCGCGCGACCATCAAAGCATACTGGTTGGCGCCGGTCCGCGGGCCACTCAGGCACTCTTACTCTCGAGTCGGGCGTTTGCAGCCATTAGCGGTCGGGATTTTGTGACCCCCGATGATATTAAACAGATGGCCTATCCGGTTCTTGAACATCGGCTGATTTTACGCCCTGAATATGAAATCGAAGGGCTAACGGTCAAAGAGGTTATTGAGAATATTCTAAAAGACATTGCGGTGCCGCGTTAGGCAGTCTTGTTGCGCGTTACGGGTTGCGCGTTGCGAGTTGATGGCAGTTTGTTGGCAGGCACCTACCCGTAACACGAAACCCGTAACCCGCAACTGAACCGTAGCTGTGATATATGTTTGATTGTGGGTGAGTCGCGTTTTAAGAATATGAATTGATGAAAATTGTTCCGACATACCGCCTTTTGCTGTTGGTCGGGTTTGTGTTGTTGCCCGGCACATTTTTGTTCGCCATCGCGGAGTCACTGACGATAGCGGTCATCCTGCTGGCAGCGGGCCTTGTGGCAGCTTCGACCACAGACGCATGTCGTTCGCGGGGGCGTCTGCACGGTATTCAGGTGATGTTGCCCGAAGTTGTCCGAATCTCGAGGGGCCGGCCGGGCAGTTTTGATGTGCAAATAGAAAATGAGAGCCAGAAGCTCAGACGGTTGCGCCTGGGTCTGGCGTTTCCGGAACAGATCGACGCACCGACTATCGAGCTGGCTGTGGAATTGCCACCGGATACCCAAACCGCTATGGTCGCCTGGTCGTTAACGGGATTGAAGCAGGGGCGTTTTCTGATTGACCGCTGCTACCTGGAAACCGCGTCGCCATGGGGTTTGTGGTCTGTGCGATCGGCGGCTGCAGCGCACATGGAGATCCGCGTCTATCCCAGCCTGTTTGACGAACATAAAAATTTGAGCGGGTTGTTTTTAAACCGGGGCCTGGGTATTCACGCCCAGCGGCAGGTCGGAAAAGGAAGGGATTTTGAACAACTCAGAGAATACCTGCCCGGTGACAGTTTTGAAGACATTCATTGGAAGACAACCGCAAAGCGCGGTGTGCCGATTACAAAAGTCTACCAGATTGAAAGAACCCAGCAAATTTATGTGATTATCGATGCATCGCGATTAAGCGCCCGATCGTCGACCACCAGCAAACCGGCAGGCATCGGGGGAGACGGCCATCCGGCTGATGATTCGGCGCCGATTTTGCAACGATTTATCACAGCAGCCCTGATAATGGCACTGGCTGCTGAGCGGCAGGGCGATTTGTTTGGCCTTCTGACCTTCAACGATAAGGTTCGTACCTTTTTGAAAGCCAAGACGGGCAAAGCGCATTTTAATGTTTGCCGGGATGCGCTCTATATGCTGCAGCCCCAAAATGTCTCTCCTGATTTTGCAGAGTTATTTACCTTTATCGGCACCCACGTCCGCCGGCGGGCCTTAATGGTGTTTTTGACTCATTTAGACGATCCGGTGCTGGCGGACGGGTTTACAAGCCACATCGATCTGATTGCCCGGCATCATGTGGTCCTGGTCAACATGGTCAAACCGTTTATCGCCAGGCCGCTTTTTTCGTCCGAATCGGTCTCATCGGTTAACGATATCTACACCGATCTGGGCGGACACATGCTCTGGCGGCGGCTGCGGGAAACGCAAAAAGTGCTGCAAAAACGCGGTGTCGGATTTTCGATGCTGGAAAATGAGAACCTGTGTACGGACCTTGTGACGCAGTATTTATCGCTTAAAAGAAGACAGGTTCTCTAATTAACAAACAGCTGAAACTCAGCGTAAAAAATACGAAATTCGAATGTCGAAATACGAAACAAATTCGAATTTTCAAATGACCAAAATTCAAAACCCTTTTGAACATTCAAATTTATGATTTCGATTTTGTTTCGGATTTCGGATTTCGACATTCGGATTTATTTTGTGATCTACTTTATGGGATTAATTTTCTAGCAGAAATGTAGATAATATTAAAATAACATGAGAATTGAATGATAATCAATTTACAAAAATTTATCACTGAAGAACGGCTTTACTGGACGGAGCTGGAGCAGGTGCTCAACCGGCTGGAGCGCAAGCCGGACGAAAAACTAAAACTCGGAGCGCTCGAACGGTTCCACTATCTGTACCAGCGGGCATCGGCCGATCTGGCCAAAATCTCGACTTTTTCCGCTGAGCCGAGCACCCGCCAATATCTCGAAGCGCTGGTCGGCCGCGCCTTTGGCGAGATCCATGAAACGCGCGAAAAACCGCATCGGTTAAGACCTTTGCACTGGTTCTTTAATACCTTTCCGCAAACATTTCGTAAACACCTGCGGGCCTTCACCATCAGTCTAATGGCGCTGCTCGTCGGTGCGGCATTCGGCGGATTTACCGTCATCGTGGACTCGAGCACCAAACAAATCCTGCTGCCGTTTTCACATCTTCAGGGTGACCCTTCCGAGCGCGTCAAAACCGAAGAAAGTGCCGATACCGATCGACTCGAGGGCGCCAAGAGCTATTTTTCGTCTTATTTAATGACGCACAATACCAAAGTGGCCATTTTTACGCTTGCACTGGGAATGACCTGGGGGATCGGCACGCTGATCATGTTGTTTTATAATGGTGTAATCTTAGGGGCGGTGTCGGTTGATTATGTGATGGCCGGCGAGTCCACTTTTTTGCTCGGCTGGCTGCTGCCGCATGGTGCGATTGAGATCCCGGCAATTCTACTGGCCGGCCAGGCCGGTATTGTTCTGGCCGGCGCGCTTATCGGATGGGGCAAACCGATTGCGTTGCGCAGCCGGCTGCGGAAAATATCAAACGATCTGGTGACCCTCATCTGCGGCGTGGCGCTGATGCTGGTCTGGGCCGGGATCATCGAAGCATTTTTTTCTCAATACCACGAGCCGGTTTTGCCTTACAGCTTCAAAATCGCTTTTGGCTGCGTCGAACTGGTGATACTGGCGCTGTTTTTAGGCAAAGCCGGCCGGCAGAAAAAGAGTGTAAGTGTCTAAAATGATCTAAAATGATCTAAAATGACTAAAATTCTTGCCATCACTTACAATGAACTAAAGTGAGCTAAAATGCCTAAATTTTAAAACGGAATTAAAAAAAGCAATTTTATAACAACCAAACACCAAACACCAAACACAAAACACCCATGACCGATAGAGTTAACACGCTGATTATAAAAACACCGGAAGGTGTCGAATTTTCACTACGCCTGGCAGGCCCAATTACGCGCTTTCTGGCCTGGTCGATCGATCTGGCGACCATTATAGCGATGATGTCGATCATCAATGTCGTTTTTGCAGTTCTGGGTGTTCTCAGCCGGGATCTTGCAGCCGCTGCCAACATTATCGGCTTCTTTATCATTTCCATCGGGTACGGCATTTTAACGGAGTGGTACTGGCAGGGTCAAACAGTGGGTAAAAAGCTCTTGCGCCTCAGGGTGCTGGATGCCCAGGGGCTG
>JASFIG010000072.1:0-15192 GCA_050122795.1 Desulfobacterales bacterium | reverse complement strand
CGGTCGGATTGGTAGAGGCTTGTGTGTCGAATATGGGTTGGCGCTGTCTATTTCAGACGGCTTTTTGAATGCGGCACTGCAGCGACTTTTGGTCCGGATAGCCCATGATGGGCTCGCGGCAGGCCACATCGGTGAGCCGATTGGCGTTGGCTTCCCCGCCCCAGCCGTGGGGCGCCAGCACGACCCCTTCGGCCACGCGCTCGTCCACGCTGGCCTTCATTTTGACCCGGCCCCGGTTGGTTTCGACCTCCACCGGATCACCGTCGGCGATGTTGTACTTTGCGGCCGTTTGAGGTCCGATCTCGGCCAGGGGATCCGGGGAAAGCCTGCGCAGGGCTTCGACTTCACGATGCTGGCTGTGGGTGTAATACAGGTTGCGGTTGCCCACCGACAGGATCAACGGGTATTTTTTTAGAAATGACTTTTCCCCGCGGATCGGTCCTCTTTCCGGTTCCAGATACGAGGGCAGGGGACTGAAACCGATTTTCTCCAGCTCTTCGCTGTAGATTTCAATTTTGCCCGAGGGCGTGCGAAACAGTCCGTCGGGAATGGTGTATTTCTTATCGGCGTAATAATCTCCCTGCGGCTTTTCGTTGAGCAGGTAATCAAAGGACAGACCGCTGGGCGCCACCATAAAAGACACGAATTCTTCTTCGGTCTTCCACGGAAAGCTTTCACCCAGGCCCAGCCGGCCGGCCAGCTGGGTGAGAAAGCGCCATTCCGACCAGCTCTCATTCAGCGGCGCGATGCATTTTTTACGAAGCATCAGATAGGGCAGACAATGGCAGACGTTGTATGTATATCCGATGCCCCATTTTTCCAGATGCGAGCAGGCCGGCAGCACGTAGTGGGCGACTCGGGCGGTAGCGGTCATAAACAGATCGTGAACCACCAGAAGATCGAGTTTTTCGAAGGCCGTTTTGAAGGCAATGCTGTCGGGCATGGAAAGCAGCGGGTTACCACCGATAACCATAAAAGCCTTCAGCTTTTCGGGAATACTTTCCGGGACCATTGTTACCACGCCATAAGGCGCCTTGCGGCCCCACAGCTCGTAAAACAGCGGATATCGGTCACCGCCCAGGGGCATGCCTTCAACACTGTAGCCCGGATGCCCGAAACGCGGCGGCGGGCTGGTCACCCAGCCGCCGGGAACGTTAATGTTGCCCGTAATCGTCTGCAGAACCGCAAAGGCCCGGCTGTTCTGGGTGCCGTTGGCGGTCTGGTCCTGGGTGCAGGTGCCCTGGAAGATGCTGGCTCCCCGGGTCTTGGCAAAAAGCCGGGCCAGCGCGCGGATATCGTCGGCCGCAACCCAGGTGATGTCCGCCGCCCATTCGGGGGTGTAGGGCTTTATATGGGCGACCAGTTTGTCAAAGCCGGTGGTGTACTTTTCCACAAAGTCAGAGTCAAAAAGATCTTCGGCAATGATCACGTTTATCAGGGCCAGCGCCAGGGCGCCGTCGGTGCCCGGTCGAATGCGCAGGTACATGTCGGCCCTGTCGGCCAGGGGGATGCGCTTGGGATCGATGACCACCAGTTTGGCCCCTTTCTTGAGGTTTTTTTTCATGAAAAATTTAAGCGGAAAATCGGACTGGTCGGGGTTGTGCCCCCAGAGGATATACAGGTTGCTGTCGGGCTCTTCGGTGGGATAGCGGCCAAAGGTCAATTGGCGTGTGCGAATGCGCATGCGGTAGCAAATGCTTTCCACCGAGAAAAAGTTCGGAGATCCGAAACCCGAGCGCAGCAAATGCACCAGGGTCGACATTTCCAGATTCTCGACGCCAATGGATCCACAGAAAAAGCCGAAGACCTGCGGGCCGAATTCGTCTTTTAAACGGGTCAGTTTCCCGGCAATTTCATCTAAAGTTTGCTCCCAGCTGATTTCCGCAAATCCGCCGTTGTGGCGCTTGAGGGGGTGTTTGAGACGGTTGGGGCTGTAAATGACATCCAGCGCGTTGGCGCCCTTGGGGCACAGGCGGCCCCTGTTGAGGGGGTGTGATTCCAAACCTTTGACCTTAACGGCCCTGCCGTCTTCCACCGTTACCCGGGTCCCGCAGCTATGATAACAAAGGGTGCAATCGGTAAAGATCGCTTTTCGGTCTACCATGGCGCTATCCTTCCGTGAATAATCTATTTTGCTTTAACCTTTCTGACGATCTTTCTTTGTTCTTCGGGTAACGACGGCGGCGCAGGCTCACCGGTTAGCTGATCCACCGCGCCAAAGCGCGGGGGGCAAACCGCATAGCAGGTGCCGCATTTTATGCACTGATCCTGGTCAATCACATGGATCAGGTTCTTTCCGCCTGAAATCGCTTCTACCGGACAGCGCTTGCGGCAGATCATGCAGGCCTGGCACCTGTCCGGATGAATATAGTACGAGACGACTTCGCTGAACAGCTGCTCAATTTCACCGCCGGTGAACAAGGCGTCATATTCGGATTCATCTTTAAGGCGTGACTGCAGTTTTTTACTTTTTTCGATCTTGATATAGGGAACCAGCTTTCGAACCTCATCGAGTTTGGTCTTTAATTCACCTTCATCGATGTCTTCGCTTTTGCCCAGCGGCCCCAGCTCTTTTATTTGCTTGCTAAAATCATCGACGACTTCGGTAAAGATGTTGCCTTCGCCTGAAGACATAAATTCGATTCTGAGTCTTTCCGGATTCAGCCCCACGTGCGCCAGAATTCTTTTGCACAGCAGCACCATATTGAGGGCATCATAATTTCCATGGGTGATATAGTTGCATTCGTTCAGGCGGCAGCCGCCAATAAATACCCCATCCATTCCGTTTGAAAAGGCCCTGAGCACAAACTCCAGATCAACCCTGCCGGAGCACATGACGCGAATGAGCCTGATTTCAGTCGAATATTGTAGTCTGGAAACTCCAGCCATGTCAGCAGCGCCATACGCTCACCAATGGCAGACAAAACCAAGTATTTTGGGTTTATATCGAGATCCAGCACTCATATCTTCTTAACTCCTTGTTTATTATTACGGGTTTTGCCCGTTTGCCGTTCGCCCGTTGAGTCCGAATAGCAAAAAGCGCTTTTGACCTTAACGGGTCAACCGGTAACGGGCTCAACCGGGTAACCTGTTTTATACATCTCCAGCGGCGGCATCAATCTGGAACAGGAGGTCGTCATCGGTAAAATGCTTCAGATAAATCGCCCCTGTGGGACATTTGGCGTTGCAGAGACCGTCGCCTTTACACAGAACAGGGTTGACGACGGCCTTTTCGCCCTGCTTGGTCTTGCGAAATTCGATGGCGCCATAGGTGCAGGCGGCAATACAGGCGCCGCACCCCATACAGGTCTTTTCATTGACCTCGCACACAGAGCCGGAGACGGTAACGGTGTCATGGGAAAGCAGCGTCAGGGCCCGGCTGGCCGCACCGTAAGCCTGGTTGATCGCTTCCGGGATGTGTTTGGGGTAATGCGCCATGCCGCACAGATAAACACCTTCGGTGCCGAACTCAACCGGCCTGAGTTTGACATGCGCTTCTTTGAAAAACGCATCCGGCCCCAGAGAGACCTTGAATTGTTGAGCCAGCTCCCGGGCTCCCGCAGGGGCAATGACGGCGGCTGCCAGGGTCAGATAATCGGCATCGATGGCCAGTTTCTGACCCAGTATCGGATCGGTCACGGCAACCCGCAGCACCGGCCGCCCCTCAGACTCGACGGCTTCCACCTGGGGCTTATCGGCCGGCTCCCAGCGAATAAAGCGCACGTCGCTATCGGACGCCTCGCGGTAATAATCTTCTGCAAACCCGTAGGTTCTCATATCTCTGAACAGAATGTAGATATCCATCCGGGGGTTTAGCTGTTTTAGTTTCAGGGCAATCTTAATCGATTGGTTGCAGCAGATGCGGGCGCAGTAGTTGCGATCTTCCTGCCGGCAACCGACACACTGGATCATCACCAGGCTCCGGGCGTTTTTCAGATTTTCGTCTGCATTGAAAATCCGCTCCTCCAGTTCGAGGTTGGTCAACACGCGCTCATCCTGCCCGTAGAGGTATTCGGTTGGTTTGTAAGCATCCGCACCCACTGCGATAATCGCAGCGCCATGTTTTATCTCGGAATTTCCCCGGTCGGATTTGATTTTTGTGACGAAATTGCCGACGTAACCGGTCGCCCCGGTAATGACGGCACGGGTATAAACGTAGATCGAGGGATGCTGATATACCTTTCGCACCAGGTCATTTAAGTAGGCCTGAACATCCATGCCATCCAGCGTGTAATGGATTTTCCGGGCCGTGCCTCCCAGGTCGGCGTCCCTTTCCAGCAGGTAAACCGCATGTCCCTGGTTGGCAATGGAAAGCGCGCAGGTCATGCCGGCGATACCGCCGCCAACCACCAGAGCCGTCCGGTTGACCGGCAGATCGATTTCCTGCAAGGGCTGCAAACGGCAGGCCCGTGCGATCGACATGCGGGTAATGTCCTTGGCCTTCTGAGTGGCATCATCCTGTTCTTTGGCGTGAACCCAGGAGCAGTGTTCCCTGATATTGGCCATTTCAAAATAATACTGATTGATGCCCGCCTCGCGCAGGGTGTCGCGGAATAACGGTTCCAGCGTCCTGGGAGAGCAGGCCGCCACGACCACCCGGTTGAGACCCTTTTCCTTGACGGTTTCCGTTATGGACTCGGCCGAATCCGTGGCACATGAAAACAGCTGCTCGGTGGCGTAAGCCACGTTGTCCAGGGTCTTGGCATATTCCACCACAGCCGGGACATCGACCACCCTGCCGATGTTGGCGCCGCAATGGCACACAAACACGCCCACTTTGGGCGCTTCTTCGGAAGTATCTTTTTCCCGGGGATATATTCTTTCCCTGGACAGTTTCCCCCGCCGGAAGTTGAGGTATTCACCACACTGGGAGCCGGCACCGCTGGCGGAGAAAACAGATTCGGGAATATCCATCGGGCCCTGAAAGGCGCCGCTGACGAAAACCCCCGGCCGGGTGGTGGCCATCGGATTGGAGGGGCTTGATTTACAGAAGCCATGAGGCTCGAGTTCGATGCCGAACTGATCGGCCAGATCCTGTGCATCGGCCGGCGGGTTCAATCCAATCGATAAGACCACCATGTCAAATTCTTCTTCTTTGACGCCGTTCTCGGGCGTGGCGTACTTGATGGTCACATTTTTGGTTTCCGGGATCTCTTTTCCGATGGTGACGTAACTTCGGATAATCCGAACCCCGGGAAGCTGCTCGGTTCGCTGAAAAAAAGGCTCAAAATCCTTGCCAAAAGAGCGAATATCATTATGAAATATCGTGCACTGGGCCTCGGCATCGTGGTCTTTGGTTAAAATTACCTGCTTCTGGGTGTAGGTACAGCACACGGCCGAGCAATACGTGTTGCCGCCCGGAATTACCTGCCTGGAACCGACGCACTGAATCCAGGCGATTTTTTTGGGATGCTTCTTGTCGGAAGGACGCAGGACCTCGCCTTCGTGCGGCCCGGTGGCGCACAGCAAGCGTTCAAAATCAAGACTGGTGACCACGTTTTCCATGGTTCCGTACCCATAGTCGCCGCGCTTTTTGGCATCAAATGCTTTATAGCCCGGAGACAGCACGATGGCGCCGACTTTTATTTCCATCTTTTCCGGTTCCTGATGCAAATCGATGGCATCGTTTTTACAGACCCCTTCGCAAATGGCACATTTTTTCTCTTTCAGATAGAGACAGTCTTCATGGATATAGGTCACCAGGGGGACGGCCTGGGAAAAGTATATGTGGACGGCTTTATTGGCCGATAGATCCTGGTTGTACGGATCCGGGACCTTGACCGGGCAGTACTCGACACACACCGCACAGCCGGTGCAATTGTCTTCGATGACGTAGCGGGGCTTTTTGGTCAGAGAGACAGTGAAATCACCTGCTTCTCCTTCTACACTGTCAATTTCAGTATAGGTAAAAACCTCTATGTTGGGATGCCGGCCGACCTCGACCAGTTTGGGCGAGAGAATTCACATGGAACAGTCATTTGTGGGATACGTCTTGTCCAGCTGGGCCATCTTACCGCCAATGGCAGGTGACTTTTCAACCAGATAGACCCTGAATCCCGAGTCGGCCAGATCAAGGGAGGCTTGAATACCACTGATGCCCCCGCCGACCACCATTACATCTCCAAAATTGCTTTCTGCAACGTTTTTACTCAACTGCTCGATTTTCTCTTTTTCCATTTGCATTTGTCTTTACCCGATTCTAGACGATTTTTTTCCGGTGCGGACTACTGCTATTATAAAAAAGCAGCTCTTGTTGATTTTCAGGCACCATCAAAAAATTGCATCGTGGATGATCTCCGTCAGATCCTTAATTTCTAATTTGTTACCATTATCAGCCGGGTTGCCTTCACCTTCAGCGAGCATGAGCCTGCTTTCCTCAAAATGGGTGATGCAGTAGGGGCAGGCGGTCACGAGCACCTCGGCCCCGACACCGGTGGCCTGCTCCAGCCTCAGATCGGAGAATCTTTCACCCTTGGGTGTCTCCATCCAGATGCGGCCGCCACCGCCACCGCAACACAGGCTATTTTCGCGCGCCTCGGGCATCTCGCCCAGCTCCAGACCGGGTACCGCCCTTAGAGCCTCCCGCGGCGGGTCATAAATGCTATTATGTCGACCCAGGTAGCAGGGATCATGATAGGTCACTTTGCGGGCGTATTCTTTGTTGAGCTCGAGCCGTCCGGCATCAATCAGCTCGGCCAGATACTGGGTGATGTGAATCACTTCGAAATTCACCATAAATTCGGGGTACTCATTCTGAAACGTGTGGTAGCAGTGCGGGGAAGACACCAGAACCCTTCTGACCCCGTTATCGATAAAGGTTTTGATGTTTGCTTTGGCCAGGCGTTTGAACAATTCCTCATCGCCGGTCTTGCGGATGCTTTCTCCGCAGCAATTTTCTTTGTTGCCCAGTATGCCAAAATTGACTCCGGCCTTTTTAAGAATCCCGGCGGTGGCTACAGCCACCTTTTTTAACCGTGGATCATAGCTGAGGTAGCAGCCCGGGAAATATAAGATTTCCATTTCCTCGTCGAACGCTTTGACAGCCAGACCTTCGGCCCATTTGGCCCGGTCATCGCGCTTTTCATTCAAGGGATTGCCTTCGCCCGTAAGGCTTGCACTGATGGTGCGGATCGGTTTGACGGAGGTGGGAAAGACCCCGTACTCGGTGGCAATCCGGCGCAAAGAAACACCGGATTCGATGATCTTAACCCCCCGGGGGCACTGCCGCGGGCAGTTTCCACAGGACGTGCAGCGCCAGATATCTTCTCCTTCTACCTGCGTCATGCCGAAGGTGGCTTCTCGGATAATTTTGCGCATGCTAAAGGTTCTAACCCGGTTCCACGGACATACCGTGTCGCACAATCCGCATTGATAGCAATGTTTAAATGCTTCTCCACCGTATTCTTTGATGACATCGACAATCTCTTTATAGTCGGCTACATTCTCCACGATTTTAATTCACCCTTTTTACTTATAGTAATAAACGGTTCAGCGTTCCGGGTTCAGGGTTCTGGGTTTTGGGTTGCGGGTCCTGCGCTTTGAATTGCCAGTAGACACTCTTTTTTTAACATCTGACTTCGTTCACGCGGTTTTTAACCTCTGAACCTTGAACCTTGAACCTTGAACCCTGAACGTTAGTCTTTCTTCGACATGCGCGCCAGGGCGTCCCTGACCTTCTGCACGCCATGTTTTTTGGCCAGTGCTTCCAATCCGATCTCCAGCTCCTCACGCTTTTGTTCTTCTTCGCCTTCCTCTTCTTTTTCTTCATACGTGAGGGCGTCATGCGGGCACACCTGCACACACATGGGCACATCGATGGGCGGATCGTCTTCACACATATCGCATTTTAGCGGCAGGCCCGAATCGGGCTCCTTGAAAAGATCCCTGGACGGGCAGGAGACGCCGCAGAAGCTGCACTGCCTGTATTGCTTGCCGTTAATCGTATACGAGTGTCTGCCGGTGCATTCAGCCGGTGTATAGTCACCGCCACGGATCGGCACATAGCAATCGTTGAGCTCATCGATCACCACCCGGATACGCGAGCGGGCCGGATTGACGCTGCTATACTTTGGACTGGCATGAAATGCGGAGCAGGCAACCTCGCATGCACGGCACCCGATGCATTTATCAAGGTCAACTTTGATTTCTTTGATGATTCTCTTTTTTGACTCAGCGCTCACGGCTACAACTCCCTTTCACCTTAATTTGCATCAAAATTAAGGTACTTCTTTTTTTGTGTCTGCCGACGTCTCTTTGACAGCAGCATCGTCACCGTCTGTCAGGATGCCTCTTTCAATGAAATCTTTGCCCACATATTCCAGACCCAGTTCATCGAGGGTTTCCCTGGTGGGAATCCCGTCGTTGTTCCAGCCCTTGAATTTATAATATTCGTCAAGCAGCAGGGTCTCCATCTCAGGGTCTCTGATCTTCCAGTGGTCCTCGGGCGGCTTCTCATCGGCCCTTCTTAAGCCCCGTCTGATATTAAGGGCTCTGACCAGATTGCGGTTGCGTCGCCCGATTTCCCATATGCTGCCCGGATCCAGATCCAGACCGGTGGCATGTGAGATGAAATCCGGTAAATTATACAGATGGTAGGGCGGCCGGCCGCCAAACTGGCCCCTGAACGAAGACAGAAAGGCGCAGGTTCCGATGGCGTCGTCGATATAATGCATGGTCTCATTCCAATCCGCTATATTGACCGACGCTTCCACCGATGGATGGGTCCGCGGCTCCCATTCCGAAAACCATTTTTTAAATCTTTCAGGTGCGGCCTGCCAGTTTTTGACAAATTCATCGCGCTCTTTTTTGTCGGCAATGGGTACCTGGGGATAGGACCCTTCAACCTGGGTGATGCACATCTTCTCACCGGTGGCGTACATCAGAAAGTAGGGGTAATTGATCATTTTCAGCTTGAGGGGCACCTGTTCGAATTTTTTCATGGTGTTATGATCAAAATCCTCGGCCCCCCCGCCGATCTGACGGGCGGCATGATACACGCCGTTGGCCAGCGCATCGCCGACCCCTTCGCGCCTGACCATCTTTTCCACCAGGTAGAAAAACCTTTCACCGGAGTCGGATGGAAATCCCGGCAGGTCCTTGTCGGTTAAAATCCCGGCTTCATAGAGCTCAATGGCAAAGGCCAAAATCTGCGGCGTGGAAAATCCGTCCAGCCCGTATTCCTGGGTCACGCCCAGGATGTCATAATTAAAATCCAGCTCTTTATAAGCGGCCATGGCGTAGGTCAGCTTGCTGTAGCATTTCAGGAAATAGGTGGGCCGTCCCGGATACGAAATGGCCTGATGGCAATCCTTGGGGCAGTTATAGCAGGCCGTCCAGCGCAGCCGAACACTTTCGCTGATGGCCGCCCACTTTTCCTCAAGCTCCTTGCTCCAGTAGCCTTTGATGCGCTCGCGCGCGTTTCCCCAGGCGAAATTGTTGACGTGCCATTCTTCGTCATCCTCGTGCAAAAAAACATCCCCGCAATAGGGGTTGTCGTAAATGGCCTGATACATCGGGTTGCAGAGCTCAAAAAGCTCGGCCGGCCGGGCCACATTGATGTCCTTGGTTCCACGAACGGCGATGGCCTTTAACTTTTTGTCCCCCATGATCACGCCCACGCCGCGCGAAGCGCTGGAGTTGGCGTGCTCGATGGTCGACAGATAGACCCTGTTTTCACCGGCCAGACCGATGGCGGCCACCTGGGCTTCGGGCTCGTTCAGCTCCTCTTTGATGCACTCGCCGGTTTCCAGAGCGCCTTTGCCCTGCAGGTGACCGGCATCGCGAATTTCGACTTTGTCATTATGGATCCACAAATAGACCAGGTCCGAGGCCTTGCCGCGAATGATGATTTTATCGTAGCCGGCATGTTTCATTTCCGGTCCAAAAAAGCCGCCGAATAGTGAATGCGAATACAGGTTGGTCTGGGGAGAGAAGGTATCAACGGAAGTGCGATTGGCACCGGGAACCGGAGTGGAAATTAAGATGCCCGCGCTGAATATCAGCGGATTATCGGGTGAAAAGGGCTCGACTTCCGGCGGAACCCTGTCCCACAGTATCTTTGCGGCCGTACCCTGACCCCCCAGATGAAGCGGGGTTAATTCCGGGTCAGATTCCACCCGTTCAATGCTGCCGCGAGATAGATCGATCTCTAAATTATATCCTGTCTCTGCGTACCTCATCTTTTTCCCTCTTAACCAGACGTTATGTGTGATGCTTCAGAAAATGGCTAGGTAAAACGGTAAAATTATTTGCTATCTTTTTAGATGTGGCCGATTTAGGCTATAAATTAACTACAATTTAGCTATAAAGTAGCCACATGAAGATTGTTTATAGGCAGTTCCCCGAAATTTGTCAAGCAAAAACGCATTTATTCATTTCATAATAAAATTAATTATTTATTAAAGATTTTGATAATTATTACCGATCTTATGAATAGATGACCAGAAATTCTGTAGACCTGAGTTCGGATCAAGGGGGCATTATGATGAAAAAAACAATCGTGGCATTCGCTTGCCTGGCACTCTGTATCGCTGTTGCCGGGACCGTGTCGGGTAAGGAAGTTGAATCAGTGACAACCTTACCACCAATTGTTGCGCAAACCTATGGCATGGCCGGTACGATTATCATGTGGCATACGATAGATGGTGATGGCAAGGCAGATTACAAGGCGACCTATGTTTTCAAAGATGGCAGGCTTATTCGGATCGACCAGACTGTGGCTTGTCAGGATGATCTCAGATACCAGGTCATCGGACGATAGGCATTCATGTGGAAGTAAAATTGTCATGTTGCAGCCATCGATGCTGGTATAAACGCCGTTGATCACTTAAAAACACAACCTTCTTTTTCCGCCCTACACTCTTTTTATTTTTTGTTGACCGCCGCTATCCCGGTTTTATATGTATACCGCTTGTCATATGAATGTTCCGCAAAAAGTATGGCGACATAAGTGTTGTCGCTAAAAAACCTTTCGCAGTCGGAACGTTTTTTTGACAGCGACTATAAATCCCTATTCAACTCATCCGATTTATACACTTTGAGCCCACTAACAATGGCATCCGCATCCTCTAAAAAGGTTATCTATGCCGCCCTGATGGGAAACGCTCTGATTGCGCTGACAAAGTTCATTGCCTTTTTTATCACCAAAAGCTCGGCCATGCTGTCCGAAGGCGTTCATTCGGTCGTTGATACCGGCAATCAGATGTTGCTGCTCTACGGATTGCACCGGGCCAAACGACCGGCCGATGAGCGCTTTCCTTTTGGCCACGGCAAGGAGGTCTATTTCTGGGGCTTTGTCGTCGCAATTACCATTTTTACCATTGGCGCCGGAGTGTCGCTCTATAAAGGCGTGCACCACATTTTGCACCCCGTGCCGATTGAAAATCCGTCGATCAATTATATCGTGCTGGCCTGCGCGATGGTTTTTGAAGGTGCGGCCTGGTATTTTGCTTTTACTGAATTTACCAAGGCCAAAGGAAAATGGGGCTATTTCGAAGCGGTGCAAAGGGGCAAAGACCCCTCTATGTTCGTGGTGCTATTTGAAGATTCGGCCGCCATGCTGGGAATCATCGCTGCCTTTATCGGCATTTTTCTGAGCCAGGTAACCGGAAACTATGTATACGACGGTATGGCATCGGTTGTGATCGGATTCATTTTGGCCGGAACGGCGGTCTGGCTGGCCTATGAAATCAAGGGGCTGCTGATCGGTGAAAGCGCACGACCCGAGATGGTCAAAAATATAAAGGAAATCGCCACAGCTTATCCTAAAATTAAACACGTCAACGAAGTGTTGACTTTGCACATGGGGCCTGAGTTTATCCTGCTGAATTTAAGCGTGGACTTTGCCGACACCGTCTCGGTCGGCGATATTGAAGAAACGATTGCCCGGCTGGATCGGCATATCAAACAAACCTACCCCAGAATCAAGCGCGTATTTGTCGAAGCCGAAGCCCGCCACGCATCGCTCACAGCTTCCTGAATAAATTTGCCGCGAACACGCTTTGACCTACACAAACGATAAAAAAATAATCCGCAGATTTCGCAGATTACGCCGATTAATTAAAAAAATTATCGACATTACAAAACGTACTATTTCCACCTGCGGAAAAATACCTCCATTTAGCTCGTTGCCGAATTGTTTTAGCCTTTAATTTTTGAGCATAGACTCTAAAGCAAAGAACTGATGGGTTGCCTGTCTAATGACAAGATCAAAACACGTGGGTGATAGTTCCAGGCCGTCCCAAGCTTCAGTATCCAAAGGAGGGACAAAGCGTTCACCGCTGGTTCCAATTCCAAGAGCATTGGTGATAATATCAGCCAAGTGAACCAGAGTTGCCGGGATGGGTTGGGGAGCTTCGGAAGGATTGTGATGATAAAACACATTATTTTCTAATGAAATTGGAAGCTTCCATTGTTGTATTAAAAGCTTAGCAATATGAGAATGGTTGCAACTTAGATAATCATTTTCTGCTTCATACAATAATATATTGGTAGTTCTTGAAAGACCCAAAATATTGAATGCGACCTCTGGGAAATTGTTGTAGAGAATTAAACGACCTAAATCGTGCAAGAGCCCTGATACGAAAAATTGCTCTGTTTGAGGAATACCCTTTTGGGTGGCTAAAGTCCTTGATATGATGCCACACGCAATGCTGTGCTTTAAAAATTGAAACATATCTACTATTTTTTCGGGAATTTTATCAAAAGTGGAAAGGATACTTATTCCCAGGGCTAAAGCGGCAATCTCTTTTGTCCCAATTAAAACAACTGCTGAGGATATTTTGTCTATTTTAGAAGGCAAACTGTAGAATGTCGAATTGACAATTTTCAGCAGCATAGCTGTTAAACTTGGGCTTTTTTGAACAACCTGCGCAATATCGTCAGCTGTTGAACAGGGATTGGTAATGACATCATTTAATTCGACAACTATTGAAGGCATTTCAGGTAAAGTTATATCTGCCATATTCAGTTTTTTAAATTTTTCTTTATCAAAATTTTCTGTAGCACTGTCTTGATCTGATTGTAAGTTTGGATCAGAATTAAAGGATTTATATTCATTTCTGAACAAAACAGATAGCCGAAAGATCTCTTTTATTGCAGGGTTTTCAAAATCGTTATGTCGAAACACCTTCTGAGTTATTTCATTTATTTTTTTATACTGATCTGAATTGAAATCGGGTTTGATTTCTTTTTTGTAACCATTAGTGCCGCGAATATTTACCTCTGTTACACCCCAAATCTTAAATACCCTGAAATGGTCCGGTGCGATTGCTTTACCTTTTCCTAAAAGCAGTTTACCATTAAGATCTCTGACTTCATCGGCTAACACCATGCCTGGTTTCAGCTTGTTTATGTGAATTATGCCCATAAAGCAATAACCTTACAGATCTGAATTTTTGATACAATCTTTTAGAAATGCAAAAGATTCAACACTTTGATTTTTCTGTATAGATACCACTAAAAATAGTATATCGACCCTTTTTATCAAAACTTGAGAATCATACGGATTGGACACTTCTACACAAAAAGTCCGATATACGGCCTTTCGGATAGCTGGTTTTTCTTCTAAAGTTCAATATACATAATACCGAAAATTCTTGTATGAGGTTTAAGGAAAATATTCCCTCACCGATGCTAAAAAAGACGTATAGCATCTCCGTTACACAATTAAGGAGTATCAGATCTTTGGGATTGAACCGCCTGTTAGCATTTATATGGAGCTCAAGATGGCGCGACTACTTTTTACGCTCGAATCTACAGACTGCTTTAGGATCGATGTTAAAGATTGAGTTTCACCCTGACGCCTTTTTCATCCTAACTCCATCTTTCGGCCCTAAATCCATTTGGATTTCGTCTAACACTTGGTTGATAGCAGGTATGTAATCCTATGCTGCGCTATCTGAAATTTTACGATTTTCAGCATGATCTGAATATATCGGGATTTGGTGGCAAACTCGTTTTAAAAGCTTACTTGTATAAAATGTAGAGATTGGGTTGTTTGCAAATGGATTCAACAAATAAAATCGCTAATGAGAAACGATCAAAACCCAGACGAGCTAAACTTAGAAAATATCGTATTGAAATTAAGCTTGTCGGCAGACCAATTTATCAATTCAGAGTAATAAATGTAACTACCAAAGGTGCAGGGCTTCTGATAAAAGATGATTCTGCATTTTTGCAGATGATCGAAGTTGGTCAGATTGTGGAAGCTGATTTTATATCTCCCGAAGGCAAGGTCCCTTCTGGATTATACGATGCTGAGATTAAACATATCACAAAACTTGACATGCAAGAATACAGAGGGCATCAATTAGTTGGGCTATCAATACTGAAAAAAGTGGATGATTGATTGTTTCTGAAAGCTATTCCAGATTATTGATGCCGATATAGCTATAATGCAAGGTGAAACCTCTAAATAAATTCTACTTTTTCTGTTGCGGATTTTACAACAAAAATACGTTCGTTATTACCTTGTAAATCGGCTGGTGTCATATAAAATCCCAGACGATCTGGAGAATACGCCAACGTATAACCGATCACTGTTTCGCCATCATTAAATAACACCATTATTTTCCGACCTCCAGCAGCTATGTGGTCATTGTAATTATCCTGGTGATCTATATTTCCTTCAAAATCTTTTACAAAAAAAACCGCCTTTAAGTTTTCAATGCTTATTTCTGATATCTCCCCGTTCATATCTTCTAAATGAAATTGAGCCTTGTTCGGGAAAAAATCGCTGGTTTTACCCTTTACCACAGAGTTGTCTTTAAATTTTATCACCACCTTGTTTGGTGCCATTAGAACCTCCGTCAAATTAATGTGTCCGAGCGTACGATTAAAAGAACTTCAAATCAAAAATGCAGGTTCGATTTTAATTCTTCCTAAGTAGGTACCATTAATCTTTCCTCTTATTTTTATCGTTTGTCCCGGTCCTATTGATTTTATAGAGTCAGCCTCTGCTTTATTTTTTGGATATAACATCAGGTAAGTACCGGGTATTCCATCAGATGGTATTGTAACTATTCCAAAATAGTCTGATAGATGTGTAGCAACAAAAACCTGTAATTCCAGTTCTACGATTTTGCCTTCGAATTCTTCAATCTTCTTTGATGATTTTATGTTGTTAAAATTATTGGCCCAATCAACCATATCAACCAACGCAGCTGTAGCGTTCAATATATTTTTTCTATCATC
>JASFIG010000071.1:0-15200 GCA_050122795.1 Desulfobacterales bacterium | reverse complement strand
AGTTTTGAAAATAATATGCTTCAGCGTCAATAAAACCTGTTGCGGTCCATTAGTGCGATTACCGGACGGTGATACCATAAACGCAGCACAGGCAATTTTGTGGGGGTGGAAAAAATGGAAGCACTCAGAATTATAAAAATAAATTACAACATCGAAATCATTTCCAAGATCATCAACAGCATCGCAAAAAAATATGATTGCCAGGTGAAATTCGATCATCAGACCGAAACGGTGAATTCAAACTGTGAAGAGCAGAACAAATCCCATATTTTAGCTGAAGTTATGGCTATTTTTGGGATGAACTAGCGATTTGCGGACCTAAAGCTTTGATTGTTGATTCGAGGATTTTTTTAAAAAGGGGTCATCCGGCAGAGACAGCAAACTGAAATTGAGCGCAATCGGTGGGGTTTTATTGAATACTGTGATGGGCGGCATTGAAGTCGCGTTGACTTGTCTGCATGTCATCCGGAATTTTAACTTCGGTTTCGGTCGGCGTTTGCGGCAACAACGCATCTATTAGCCGGGTGCGCTCCCGGGGCGTAAGATCACGTCTGAGCCGTTTTGCATTTTTTCTTAAATCTTCATCCAGCTCCACGCGCTGCCAGAAGGTGCGCATCGCCTCGGGTGAATACCGAGCGCGCTCCAATATGAGTATCGCAATCTGTACGGCCTCCCGCTCCTCTTCGGCACTGTACTCACGGTCCAGTGCATCCAGATCGGACAGCTCGACATAGGCCCACTTCATCCAGCCCCGACCACTGATCGCAACCATACCCTGGGTGGCGGTCATAATGGCAAGGCTGGTGGCCATTTCGGCGACATCAAAGAAAACATCTGTCCACAGGGTAAATTGTACCGGATAGGTATGTCGCGCCAGCACATGGGCAATTTCACAGGCCATCAGGGCGGCGATTTCGTCATCGTTTTCGGCCGCTTCCAAAAACCCCGACCATACAAATACATAGTTTCCATGAACGGCACGGATATCGATAATGTCCGGATCGTCAAATAGATAAAGGTGCCAGGGCAGGTGATCGGCTTCGGCGGCTGCTATCAGATTATCAAAAATGGTGACCAGCCCCTCCGTGCGCGCCGGGTCGGCTTCCAGCGGGTAATCTTCGCACAGATCATCAAATAGTCTTTTCCCGAATGCAGCTTCGCCGGGGGCTAAGGCGTCTATCCCGGGAATCGTTCCCGGCTCGATGGTGCGCGCTTTAACGGTGCAGGCATTTAAGGTAAACACAGCCACTACGGAAATGAATGCCGCAAATAAAATACGACGGGTGGTCTCAGCCGCTGTCTGTATTTGTCGCACGCAGAAATTTTCCTCTTCCAAGCGGATGGCACGCTAACGTTTCGTATGGCGAATGGCGCACTTCTGTAAAGACCTGTATTGGCCGACTGCGGCCCGGTCAAGCAGCTCGTTTAATTACCACTCTGTAACATAGTCGATGGCTAAAAAAAAGTCTATATTAAAAAAGAGACTTTCCTTAAAGTTTTCATGTTTTTGGCCGATTAAATAAAATAACATTATCAGCAGTTTATCTTCAAAATGCCACCAACGCTTTTAACAAAGGAGCAGATGCTTATGTATAAGAATTCATTGAAAATATTTCTTGTTTTGATTCTGGTCATCATTTTTTCATTACCGGTCAATTCGTTTGCGTTTAAATCAGTGACCCGCGATCAGCTGGTCTACGATGCCGTTGAATTCTGCCCGACCGAGCTCAGAGCATACCTGCGCCATCATTTGTTGACCGTTGTAGCCGGGATGCACTTTAAAGAAAGACACCATGAAGGTGTTTATTCGATTTCGCCTTATGATACTGAAATCATATATAAATCTTTGATTAGTGATTTGAAAGAAGGGCGCCATCATGAGTTCAACACAGCTCACAACTTTGGTGTGCTGGCCTGTTTTTTGGCTGAAACGATTTCGCCTGATAATTACAAAACACCTGAGCATCTGGTTCCGGAACAGGTAAAATATGATGGCTATCAGCGATTAAATCCGGACAATGTCAAGTCTAATCTCACCGGCCTGGTTAAAAACTATCGCATCCCCTGCCGACAGGCGCAGAAACGCGAAATTACCGATCAGCTTTACAATGTTGCTCTCAATGAAATTGTTGATTACTGGGTCAGCGCCTGGAGAGCAGGCGGTTTTCAGCCCGGTGCATTTGCCAGAGTCGGACAAGAAATTTCGCACAGCAACTTGGTGCTGAACGCTAAAACCAACGAAAGAGTTCCTTAACGAAAAATAGGTTTCAGATCCGGATTTCATTAGAATTATAGTGATATCACCATGAAGATCCCGTTTTTTAACGGGATCTTTTTTTGCCGGAAAAATGATGTGCCTGCGCAGGCGCACAGTCCCATCTGCGGCGCTTAGATCATCTATTTATCGTCGGTCATTTCCTGATTTTTTTAATGCGCTTGAGATCTTCCCAGGCATCGGTGAGCATGGCATTGGGCACATAACCGTCTATCCAATCCCGATAGGCGCGGATGTTGATCTGCTGGTAGAGCGGAATGCCGATGGCCTCTTCATACCACAGCTGTTGAAGGCGGGTGTAAATTTTCTCTCGTTTTAGCGGTTCGACGGTGGCAATCCCGGTATCGCATAGCCGGTCGACCGCTTCATTTTGATATGCCATGAACCTGGCGTAAACACCCCCGGAGTGCATAAAGGTATACAGAAAGTTATGGGGGTCCGCGTAATCGGCGGCCCAGCCGGTGATAAATATCGGATACCGATAGTTGCGGTATTGAACCAGATAATCCTTCCATTCAACATTGCGGATCTCGATACTGAATTTGGGGTTCAGCGACATGATGTTTTCCGCCAGCATCATTGCAGCCGCCTCGCGCATGGCATTGCCGGAATTATAGGTGATCACCATTTTGAAGCCCCGGTCCCACACCCGGCCCCCCCAGGCTTTTTGCAGGTGAGCCCGGGCCTTATCCAGATCATAGGCATAGTGCGGTACGATTTTGTGATACGGCAATCCTTCGATGTTCGGGCTGGTGGGCATGATCACCAGATCGTTAAAGACATCCTGACGATAGGTTTCGCGATCCATGGCATGCAAAAACGCCTTGCGGACATCGATGTCGGAGAAGAAGTCCGGTGGGATGCCGTTGCCATCGAGGCGGCCGCTGCCGATATTGGGATTGCCGGTCGGGTCGATTTTCTGGCAGAACAGCGCAAATGAAACCGACAGCTGCGGCACTTTATAGATTTTTAAACCCGGCATGGCTTTCACTTCCGGCACATAGGGAATGTCCACCGTCACCCGATCGGCATCGCCGTTTTGCAGCATGAGTTTGCGGGTGCTCCACTCTTTGACATATTTGACAATGGCTCTTTTGAGGGTGGGCCTGGTGCCCCAGTATCTGTCAAAGCGCTCGAAAACAAATTGCTTGGAAGGCTCCCAAAATTTAAAACGAAATGCGCCCGTGCCGTTGGCGACCTTCAGTAAGGGTTCATGGCCCGGTGCCGGATTGTTGTATGTTGCTGCATTTTCGATGCGGCCATCCCAGGCGCCATTGGCGATGGCCCATTCCCGATCGAGGACAACCGCGCACGAATTGGCCAGAATGCCCATCAGCGGCGGGTAGGGCCGCGGCAGACGGATGATAACGCGCTCACCCTTGGCGCTGATAGCCGTGTCGATCATTTCAAAAATTCCCGGCCGGATCTTTCCGTTTTCATCGCGGGTTGAATTTTCATCTGTCACGGCTTCCAGCAGCATCCACATGGGCCCGCCGTCCGGGTCCGCAATCATGTTGCGTTTAAGCGAATAAGCCACATCTTCGGCGGTTAAATCTGCACCGTTATGAAATTTGACACCTTTGCGGATGGTAAACGCATAGCGGGTTCCATCTGCCGAAATACCGCCGTTATCCAGCGTCGGAATCTGTGTGGCCAGAAGCGGAATAAAGGCATCTGTTTTGGATGTGTCATAAAAGATAAGGGGCTCGTAGATATTTAAGATGCGCTGGCCGCCGGTGGTGTCGTAACACGCGGCCGGGTCCAGGGTGCGCAGGGTGCCGTAGGTGGCTAAAATAAAAGTATCCGGATTTTTAACGCCGGCCGCTGCCTGCGAAACACTCAGAGCTGAAACCAGCGCGAATATGATGAGTTTTAGTCTCATTTTCATCTGGCATGCTTTATCATTAACCTGGGTTTTGCACGAGTCGGAGGCTTTCATATGCAAGGCATTTAAGGTTGAAGCTATAGTAAACTATGCTTCGACCTGAATAACGCAGCAGATGGAAGTCTCCGGCACGCCCGACTTGTTAGGGCGTCGCTGAAAGCGAAGACCAAAGGGTGAAAATTAATGCGCTAAAATGATTGTCATCCATTATACCTGGCAGGTATTTTATTGTACTGCCACAATTATCCAATGTGTTTCGCTTCCTTATAATACCAGCTTCGCATTAATTTTCATTCAAATCATTTTTTGAATTTGCGATAGATAATCAGCAACAGCACAGCGCCGCCGACGGCAATGATCAGGCTGCGAAGATCAAAGCCGGTGACCTTGCCGAATCCAATCGCCGAGCTGATAAAACCGCCGCCAATGGCGCCCGCAATACCCAGAATAATGGTCATAAAAATGCCGCCCGGATCTTTGCCGGGCATCAGCAGCTTGGCGATAATTCCCACAACCAGCCCTAAAATAATCCATGATAGGATTCCCATTATGAATCTCCTTCAACTTATATTAAGTATGTGTGGTAAAAGCCGTTTGAACCCAACACCGTTCTACTATTAAATGACCGTATTAATGGCAGTATTTTTTCAAAAACTCAATCATTAGGAAATTCTGCGCTGCTTTTGTGAAAGGCAACATAATTTTTGATCTGTCTGGCCTTATCTTTGGGCTCCGGATAATACCAGGCGGCATTCTGTTCGACGTCATCACCGATGACGATGTGGTAATAACTGGCCTGACCTTTCCACGGGCAGGTGGTGTGTTTGTCGCTTTCCTGAAAGTATTTCCTTTTGATGGATTCCGGTGGAAAATAATGGTTGCCTTCGATGACAATCGTTTGATCGCTTTGCGCCAGAACCCGATTATTGCGCACAACTTTCATGGTTTGGTTCTCCTTGCATGTCCTTTGTTTTGCCGGCCATCGGATACAGTCTCTTCACTTTTGACACCGGGTACCTGAGATATCTTAAAGATAATATTATCGAGGACGAGCACGAGGACGAGTATGATGCTAGGCAATTTTTTCTTCCTCGTTTTCGTTTGTGGGGCGGTTAGCTGCTGTTAATCGTCCAGAGCTTGTTCGATATCCGCGATGATGTCATCCGGATCTTCGATGCCAACCGACAGGCGTAGCGTGGCATCGCTAATTCCCAGTTCGGCGCGCTCGGCTGCTGAGATTTTCTGATGCGATGTGGTCGCCGGCGAGCAAATAATGGTTTCCACCCCACCGAGGCTGAGAGCCGGCGTGATCATTTTCAACCTTTTCAGAAATTGTTCCGGCGCCGGGCCGTCTAATTCAAATGCCAGCATGCCGCCGAAACCGTGCATTTGCTTTTTGGCCAGTGCATGTCCCGGGTGACTTTCCAGACCGGGGTAAAAGACCTTTCGAATGCGCGCATCCATTTGCAAATGGTCGGCGATGATCTGGGCATTGCGGTTATGCTTGTCGACCCTCACGCCCAGGGTTTTTAAACTTCTTTCCAGCAGATAACAGGTCATGGCATTCATGCTGCCGCCCAGGTTGGCTGCGGTGGCCGCAATTTTTTCGGCCAGATCGCGGCGGGTTAAAACCGCCCCGCAGCACAGGTCACTATGGCCGCCCAGGTACTTGGTGCCGCTGTGGGTAACGATGTCGATACCCAGATCCAGCGGGTTTTGGTTTATCGGGGTCGCAAAGGTGTTATCGATGACGCTCAGGGCACCGTTGTCTTTAGCAATCCGGGCGGTGGCCCCAATGTCGGTGACGAGCAGCAGCGGGTTGGACGGGGTTTCAATATAAATGACCCGGGTCTTCGGCTTTACGGCTTTTTCTATATCGGCCGCTTCGTTGCTGACGAAGGTATATTCGATGCCGAAACGCTCAAATTCAGCGGTTACGAAATGGTGCGTTCCACCGTAAATATCTTTTTGTAAAACGACGTGATCCCCGCTGCTGAGAAAGGTCAGTAAAGCGGTGCTGATGGCCGCCATGCCCGAGCTGAACAGCACGCCGTCTTCGGCCTTTTCCAGGGCGCACAGTTTATCAACCACCGCTCTTTGATTGGGAATGTTAAAGTAGCGCGGATAGACGTTTTCGGCGGCATCCAGATATTCAAAAGAAGACGAGGTAAAAATGGGCGTATTCAGGCCCCTGGTCAACGGGTCTTTACCGGTACCACAGTGAACGCAGCGGGTGTTTTTTTGCATGCGACCGTCCTTTTGATATGGGTTATTTGAAATGAATGCCCTTTTGCTTTGATGTACCTGACATGAATTAAAGATTAGCGCCGGTCATGTCATTTTCTGAAAGGCGCTATGATTTTCAATGTGCCGCTGCCCCGCTATTTGGTATTCGATCCGCACCACAGCTTGAGCCAATACCTTCGGTGCCCATCGTCCCAAATATCGGGGCACGATGGTGTTAGCCGTTTAATAATCGGCATATCGCCTTTCAGAAAAAACATGACCGTCCTGCAACTGAGCTGAGACCTATCTGACCGTTCCCGGCAAAATGGATAACGCACCTATCAATCGTTTTGAAAATTAACCACCTTTTGTTCTGCGCTATATTGAATCCGGCTTTTGGACGGCGTGGTTTCGGCAACCACCCGGCCGGCTTTGACGACCGTCAAACGGGCCGGGCACAGGCGCAGCGCATCCAGCACGCTGCGCGCATCCAATATAACAAAATCGGCCCGGCGGCCGGGCGCAATGCCGTAGGAATCGGCAATGCCGAAGGTCCTGGCTGAATTGACGGTAATGGTGTCAAACATCTGCTGCATTTCGTCGAAACCCGACATGTGGCAAACGTGAATGGCCAGCTGGGCGGCTGCCAGCATATCGCCTTTGCCCAGCGGATACCAGGGGTCCATAATGGAGTCGTGCCCCAGACTGACATTAACGCCGGCTGCCAGTAATTCCTTGACCCGCGTAATGCCGCGGCGTTTGGGATAGGTGTCAAAGCGTGCCTGCAGCACGGTGTTGTCAAAAGGATTGGCGATAATGTTTACTCCGGCCCGGGCCAGCAATCCCTGGAGTTTAAATGCATATGCATTGTTGTAAGAGTGCATGGCGGTCGTGTGGCCGGCCGATACGCGATTTTCAAAACCGCGTTTGATGGCCTCGGAGGCCAGCACCTCCAGGAAACGTGAATGCTCATCGTCGGTTTCATCGCAATGTACATCGATCATGCAATCAAATTCTTCCGCCAGCGCATAAACAATGCCGATGGATGCAACGCCGTCCTCCCGGGTCCACTCACAGTGAGGAATTCCGCCGACCAGATCCGCACCCAGCGCTAAGGCTTCGCGCATCAGTTCCGGCGCCCGGGGGTAGGACAGGATGCCGTCCTGGGGAAAAGCCACAATCTGGATATCGGCTATCGCGCTCATTTCTTCACGCAGCTCCAGCATGTATTTTAAAGCCGTCAGGCCCGGATCGCAGATATCGATGTGGGTGCGGATATAAAGCGTGCCATGGGTGACTTCCCACTCGACGGCGCGCCGGGCGCGATCCTTAAAGTCTTCAAATTGCGGAAAGGCTTTTTTATATTCACCCCATACCTGAATGCCTTCCGGGTGGCTGCCGCTGATGTTGTAGCGTGGGATTCCGGCGGTCAGGGCGGCATCCAGATGCAAATGCGGATCTATAAACGGCGGGCAGACCAGGTTACCGCCGGCGTCCATTTCCGTATTCGCCGCCACCTTCAGCTGAGTTCCGATGTCGGCAAAAGTGCCCGCGCGAACCGCCAGGTCGACCGGTTCGTCTCTATCAGCCAGACGGGCATTTCTGACAATAAGATCCATTTGCAGCTCCTTTAATTGGCCGCATTTGCGGTGAGAATGTTTCAGTCTGTCGATTTTCTACTGGATTTATTCAAAAAATTTTGAGTCAATGGTATCACCACTAAGAAAATTTGTCATGTGGTGTCAACCCAAAAGTAAGGCGGGAGTGTTTTGCTGATGTGCTGCTTGCTGGACGAATAAAATTTATCAATCTCTTTTTAAAATTATAGTCGATTAATTCCCGCAAATTTCAAATTCCAAGCATCAAATATCAAATAAATCCTAAATCTCAATTTTCAATGACCCAAACATTTGGTCTATTGAATTTTGGTCATTGTGATTTGGAATTTTGTCTATTCGGGATCTAAACTAAATGAAAACGTACCACAACACTCTTGTAGCATGGTGGTGGAACACGACACTACGTGCCCAGTCCGGTCATCTCCTGGGTATGACGCCACTGCACGTAAGGCACGCTTTTGATCTGCTTTAGATCACTGGCAGGGATGCAGCCAACAGTTGAGTTGGGCATATAAAAGCATTGTTCACCCTTGTGGGGGCCTTCTTCCAGAATCCACCCCTCTTGAACGGCAACCTTTTTGCCCACAAATTCAGCTGCATTGGAATTGTAATCGGTGTTATTTGACGGTTGAAATACAGCTTCAAAATACATAATGTATCTCCTTGTAAAGAAAAAAATCGGCAGCGCCTTTCAGGCTCCCGCCGTCAAAAATTCGCTATCATAGAGATAAAAAAGTAAATGTCAACAGTTTTTGGTAAATTTAACGACTCTTTTTATTCATGAATGAAGAAGCTTTTTCAAAATTAGTGGATTATTTATTCAAGTTGGCCGGTTGAGCCCGTTAGCCCGTTGTGCCCGTAAATAATCATCCTTTTTTTAACGGGCTTAACCGGCTCAACAGATGAACACTATTCAACGTGGTGAGTGCGGATAAAATGCGATTTTGAAATACCTTTTATTAAATATATTTAGGTAGACGATGCCTGTACACAACAGCGACATTGCCGACATTTTTGATCAGATTGCCGATTACCTGGAGGTCGAGGGGGAAAATCCCTTTCGTATCAGGGCCTATCGCAATGGGGCTCATACGGTAACGGGTCTGGGCACGGAATTGCAAGAGATGGTGGCAGCCGGCGAGGACCTGACGCGACTGCCGGGCATCGGTAAAGATCTGGCAGCCAAAATCCACGAGATCCTGGAAACCGGCACGGCCAAAGCCCTCGTCAAACTACAGAAGCGCATTCCCCAGACCGTGATTGAGATGCTAAAGCTCCCCGGCCTGGGGCCCAAGCGGGTGCGGATTTTATACCAGAAGCTCAACATCAAAAACCTGGACCAGCTGGCAAAAGCCGCCCGCAATGGGCGCATCAGCAAACTGGAGGGGTTCGGAAAAAAAACCGAAAGCGCCATTCTCGAGGCCATTGCAACACGTGCGCAAAAAGAAAAGCGCTTTAAACTGGCAACGGTCAAACCCACTGTCGACAGCCTGATTGACTTGTTAAAAAAGGTATCCGGTGTCAAAACGGTCGTGGCGGCCGGCAGTTACCGGCGCTCGCGCGAAACCGTCGGTGATCTGGACATTCTGGTCACGGCCCGTAAAAACAGTGCTGTCATGCGCCGCTTTGTTGAGTACGATGCCATCGACAAGGTTTTAGCCCGCGGCACCACCAAGACCAGCGTCATTTTGCGATCCGGTTTGCAGGTGGATGTCCGCCTGGTGGAGCCCGCCAGCTTCGGCGCAGCTTTGCAGTATTTTACCGGCAGCAAAGACCATAACGTCGCCATCCGGCGGATGGGGCAGCAGCGGGGCCTCAAGATAAATGAGTACGGCGTCTTTCGCTTTGAAAAGCAGGTGGCCGGTCGGTCGGAAGCATCGGTGTATCAGGCCCTGGATCTGCCTCTGATACCTCCGGAGCTGCGGGAAAACCGCGGCGAGATCGAGGCGGCAGAACAAAACCGGTTGCCGCAATTGATCGCGCTCAAAGACATCAAAGGGGATCTGCACGTCCATACCCGTGCCAGCGACGGGCGCAACAGCCTGGAAGAAATGGCGCTGGCGGCCAAACGGCTGGGGCTCAAGTATATTGCCATTACCGAACATTCCAGCCGGCTCAAGGTGGCCGGCGGCCTGGACTCAAAGCGCTTGAGGCAACAAATCGATGAGATCGAGAGCCTCAATGATCGCATAAAGGGCTTCCATATTCTAAAGGGCCTTGAAGTCGAAATCTTAAAAGACGGCTCTCTGGATTTATCGGATTCCGAGCTGTCCCGGCTGGACCTGGTGGTGGGAACGGTCCACAGCCATTTCAATTTGTCCCGCGAAAAACAGACCGAGCGCATTCTGCGCGCCATGGACGAGCCTTACTTTAGCATGCTGGCCCATCCCACCGGCCGCAAGATCAACCAGCGGGATCCCTATCAGGTCGATTTGACGCGCGTTATAAAAAAGGCCGCCGAGCGCGGCTGTTTTCTGGAGCTCAATGCCAACCCCAAGCGCCTGGACCTGACGGACATCTACTGCCAGATGGCCAAAGAACAGGGCGTTTTGGTATCGATCAATTCCGACGCCCACAGCGTCGATGCTTACAACGATCTGGAATTCGGGGTCGGCCAGGCCCGGCGCGGCTGGCTGGAAAAAAAGGATGTGCTCAACAGCCGGTCTCTGGCGCAGGTGCGCAAGCTGCTCAAACAGACCATGGGTTCATAGGTTCAAAGGTTAAAAGATCCTGGTCCCTGATGGCTTCCGGCTCATTGCCGCTGGCTACCGGCTATTTCTTTGCAAATTGAAATGCTATTAAAACCACAGGCTACGCAGATTAGATGGGTTAAATAATTTACCTCGCCCGATAGCTTCACCCCGCTTATCTTCCTCGAAATTGAGTGTGCGCGCCGATGCGTCCAGCGTTCAGCAGTCGGGGCAGGCGCTGCCCCCACATTGGTTTTTATCATTCCTGAAGCTATCTGAAAGTGGTGGTAAGTTTGCAGTCTCACAAGGTTTTTAAGGTAGGCAAATTTTGGAGGACGTTGGAGCAATCTGCAATTTTGGAAAGGTAAATTTTTTATGAATATAAAGCATTAACGATGCAAGAATATCAAGCGATTTATTTAAGCTGAATCTTAAGCCCACTGACATCTTTATCCACGTTGAATTTGAAGTCGTCCCACGGTGCTGGACCCCAGCTTTTCGGACCAGAGTAGGCGTATGGCTCTATAGGGTCTATCGTGCCAGGGTCAAAACCCTCCGGATAATCCAGCTTTCCATTCTTGTTCATATCAAGAATACAAAGGATACCATAAGTACCTTTTGGCACATCAACAAACTCAAAAGCGACTGTTTCAGCTTTTACTTTTTTTTCTGCGACTTCTTGAGTATTTTGCGAATCCAATTCTATCTTTAGACTTCTTTCTTCTGGAATTAATTTCTTATCTATTTTTCGTTCCTCTTTTGTTAAAAGCCAAACGATAATTTGCCCTTCTTTCCACCAGTAGGTAATTTCCCCTGATACAGAAAATTTATCTTGCCCAAACACAAAAGTTGGAATTGCAGTAAATATGAAAAAGGTTAATACAACAGCAATAAGCAATCGATTTATTGATTTTTTCTTCATGCTTTTCCTCCCTTCTCAAATGGGATGAATATTCAAAAAAGGTAATATGTATACTGGAGCGGCATGGATAGGTCGAGGTTAGATTCAGCATCAGGCCAGATGTGATTTAAGTGCGGTATAAGGTATATACATGATTTGAATGGTGGGGTCAAGGTTGGCCATATTCCCTTGGGACGGATTGAATATTTTGATGCGGAACTGGCTATGTTGTCAGTACAGATTTATTGAGAAATCCTATAATATCCTCAAATTACAGGTACGTAAATGGTATCTCAGCAATGTACGGCTGCCACATTGGTCGTTTTCGATGAGTTTCAGGAAGTGGCCAAATATTCAGAAGAAGGTTTTGAAAAGCGCCTTCGCAAAGTTATTCAAGGCTATCAAAATATCAGCTACATTTTTTCAGGCAGCCAAAAGCATATTTTGATTGAGATGTTTGATTCGGCTAAACGGGCCTTTTACAAGATGGCCCGGAGCTATCCGCTCAAAAATATCGAAATGCAGCATTACGTTGATTGGGCGCAAAAGCTTTTCAAAAAGAAAAAAGTAAATCTCGACAAAGAAATTATCATCGACATCGTTGAGCGCTGTGATTATCAACCCATGTATATACAGCAGTTTTTATTCGACCTGTGGCGTTGCGACACTGTCAACTTGGCCGCACTTGATGAAATTCAAAAATCGATCATAGTCAGCCAAAAAAACCAATTTATTGTTCTCTGGGATCTGTTAACCCAGAATCAGAAAAAGACTTTGTGGCTACTGGCTGAAACCGGGGGTGAAGGCATCTATGCCGCTGAGCAGCTTCAACGTATCGGTTTTAATTCGGGGTCTGTTCTTCAAAGAGCCCTCATGTCACTTGTTGAAAAAGAAATACTATCTAAAAACGGTACATTTCAATTCCAAGACGCGATGCTCAAAAAATGGGTTCAAAGCCTGTCTTGAAATTCCGGCATCTGATTTGTCGTTTTCAAGCCTGAGTTGCAGTCCAGAAGCGCTGATGTGTTGTTTTGCGGCTTAATGTGTTTTCGGTTCAGCGTTTCAGGATGTAGGGGCGGGGTCTACCCCCGCCCTTGCATTATTTGGGAAACAGTGGACGAATCACCAGAGACTGAAAATTCCGAAAAAAATTCTTGACAAATCAAAATTAGGTGAATAATTATCTTTAATAGGAGATAATTAAAGAATGATCGACGATGTTAGCCTGAAAATACTGAAAATATTACAGCAAAAAGCCCGAATTCCCAATGTGGAGGTCGCGCGCCAGGTGGGCATGGCACCTTCGGCCGTGCTGGAGCGTATCCGCAAGCTGGAAAAACAGGGCTTCATCGATGGCTATGAGGTCAGGCTGAATCCCAAACGTTTTGCCAAAAGTCTGGTGGCGTTTGTCAACGTCAAATTGAAAAAACTGGATGCTGAGATCAACGTCGGTCAGACACTTTCCAAGGTGCCGGAGGTCCAGGAGGTGCATTACGTGGCCGGAGAGGACGCCTTTTTGGTCAAAGTTCGGGCGGCCGATACCGAAGCGCTCAGCCGGTTGATCCGCGTTAAAATTGCAGCCATCACGGGGGTGCAATCCACCCGGACGGCCATTGTTTTATCGACCTATAAAGAGACGGCCCGGATTCCGATTGAAATCGTAAGTGCCTAAAATGACTAAAGTGAGCTAAAGTGCCTAGAATTTTGGTATTGCTTCGCGCTATCTTTTTTATATTAAATGATCGTTCGACCCAGAGGCTCTCGACGGGCAGAATTCCTTAACTTTAGTCACTTTAGGTCACTTCCTATTTTAGTCACTAACTAAAATATTCCAAATGGTATGACTTTTAGAAAGGCTGAAACATGATTCGAATTAACGAAAACTACCTGAAGCTGCAGGCGTCGTATCTTTTTTCGGAAATCAGACGCCGGACCAACGAATTTCAAGCCCGGAACCCGGACAAAGAACTCATCAAACTGGGAATCGGCGATGTGACCCGGCCCCTGCCGCAGGCCTGCATCGAGGCCTTTCAGCGGGGCGTCGCTGAAATGGGCGCTGCCGCCACCTTTCGGGGATATGGACCTGAACAGGGCTATGAATTCTTGCGCGAAAAGATCGCCAAAATCGACTATCAGGTGCGGGGTGCCGATATATCCGCTCAGGAAATATTTGTCAGCGACGGTGCTAAATGTGATACCGGCAACATCCAGGAAATATTTGCCAGCGATATTCACATTGGCATTCCCGATCCGGTTTACCCGGTCTATCTGGACACCAACGTGATGGCCGGCCGCACCGGGTTGTTTCAGGACGGCCGCTACGACGGCATCACCTACATGGAGAGCACCCGGCAAAACGCCTTTATCCCTGCGTTGCCGCCCAAAGATGTCGATCTGATCTATTTGTGTTTCCCCAACAACCCCACCGGGGCGACGATTACAAAATCACAACTTCAGACCTGGGTGGATTTTGCCCGTGAAAACCGGGCCCTGATCCTTTTCGATGCGGCCTATGAGTCGTTCATCCAGGATGCGGATTTGCCCAAATCGATTTTTGAGATTGACGGGGCCCGCGAGGTGGCCATTGAATTCAGAAGCTTTTCCAAAACCGCCGGATTCACCGGCACGCGCTGTGCATTCACCGTGGTGCCGACATCCTGCAAGGCTTACACCGAAAACGGCGATGCCCATTCCGTCCATGATCTGTGGTTCCGGCGTCAGTCGACCAAGTTCAACGCCGTATCCTATCCGGTCCAGCGCGCTGCCGAGGCGATCTACACTGACGCGGGCCGCAAACAGGCCAAAGCCTTAATCGATTATTATCTCAAAAATGCGGCTTTGATACGTACGGAAATGGAGGCCCTGGGCTATGAATGCGTGGGCGGTGAAAACTCCCCTTACATCTGGATTTACGGTCAGACCGATTCCTGGGCCTTTTTTGATTTGCTGCTTGAAAAGGCCGGCGTGGTCTGCACCCCGGGCGCCGGATTCGGACGCTGCGGCGAAGGCTTCATCCGCCTCAGCGCCTTCAATGATGCCGACAACGTCGTTAAAGCCATGGAAAGAATCAAGCAGGCGCTCAGCTAAAAATTTCGCAAGAAATTATTAGCGGTTATTCGTTACTTGTTATTTGTTATTGGTATTTGATCTGCTAATACGGGCTGCTCGAAACGAGTACTCCGTATCCCGTAACGCGCAACGCGAAACCTCTGAACCCTGAACGGAGTGAAGAACGATGCCCATGTCGCCGGCATTTGAAAACCGACTCTTTGCCATACTGGACGAAATTGTAGATTATTACGGGACACCTTTTCACCTTTATGACGAAACCGGTATCCGCCGAACCGGGAAAGATTTCAAGGCCGCTTTTTCCCGGCTGAACGGATTCCGGGAATATTTTGCCGTCAAGGCGTTGCCCAACCCGCGCATCCTGCAACTCATGCAGGATCTGGGATTTGGCTTTGATTGCAGCTCCATTGCGGAGCTGATCCTCAGCCGCCAAATCGGCGCCCGCGGGGAAGATATCATGTTTTCCTCCAACAACACCACCGCAGAAGAATTCAGGGCGGCGGATGCCGATGGCGGCAGCATCCTGAATCTGGAT
>JASFIG010000070.1:0-15332 GCA_050122795.1 Desulfobacterales bacterium | reverse complement strand
GTTTATACTTCGACAACGGCGGTATCGGTTTGTATCCGACAGAGGCCGATTGGGCTCCGAGCGGTTGGCCCGGCAGGGATTACAGGGAGGTGCGCTTCCGGTATTTCTACCCCCTGGATTTTCCGGTGCCATAAGCTATTTGCGTTTCTTAGAAAAAGAAATTGGGTTCCCACAAAGCCTGTTATTTTATCACCGCAAGATGAGAAACTTATAATTTAATGGGCGTCCCCCTACATGATAGTGATAGTAGATCCGTTAAAGAGTCTGGTTGAATGGTCAAATAGTCGATGGACCTCGTCCTTATTTGATAGCCCTGAATCCTGAACCTAATTTTAATAAATTTTTAATCTGCGTAATCTGCGGATAAATTTGAGCTTTCAGCTTTGCCTGTCCACCGTAGCCTCAACGGCAATGGTGGGAGCTACTCGCTAACGCTGCAGGCACGACCGTTAAAAAGTCATTCTGGCTGCCACGCCGGCGTGATCAGAAGGCCATCGTCCTGAAGAAGTCCGGTCTGCCGCGTCGTTGCCCACAACGTTTACCTTCACCCCCCCGGGCAATTTATTAGTGAATATGACGTCAATGCGCTCGTACAGGTCCGCTTCCATCGAAAGATCTTCGGCATAGCAGCAAGTATAGCCAGCGGGTTTTCCGGGCCGCAGGGTCCAGACATCATAATTGTTCTGGGCCAGCTGCACATACGGCGACGGAAACACATTATAAAGAAGGGCCGTATCCTCGGGTGAGGAGTTGATATCGCCCACGACAACGAGCGGCATGTCCGCTGGAACAACACTCTTGAGTACTTCTGTCAGCTCCATGGCCTGTGCCCTCTGGACCAGAGGTGATTCGAGGTTGCCCGGTTGCGGGTCCCTGACTTCAAGATGCGTGTCAAAAAGCCTCACCGGTGGGGCGCCGCTCAAAACGTCGACGGCTACATAGCCGCGCTTGAACTCGATCCGGCCGACGTCGGGTATGGTAATGCCGGCAACAAGCCCGTAATTGCATCCATCCACAGACTCACTACCGGGGCACATGGCAGAGAGATCTACAACTTGCGTCTGAATATCCTCGCGAGCCAGAATCACATCGCGATCGATGACGCCCACCACCACCGGACCGAAAGGCAAACTGAGGTTCAGGTTTTCAACGGTGGCGGCCACCTCATAGTAGGCGCCCCGTGCCTCCAGTGCGGCCAAAAGATCAACCAGGTAATCGCGGAATGGCGGTAGGGCGTTGTGTTCATTGATCGTAAAATTATAAACTTCCTGCAAAGCCACCAGGTGCGGATTCTTATCGATGATCGCAGCTGCCAGGGCTTCGGCGCGATCAGGAAAATTATTGGCCGCAATCTGGTCCAGGGCCCTCTGGACCCCTGCAAAAAATTCATCCGACGTTTTAGCCGCCGCTAAAGATTGGATCTCTGCGCCTAAATACAGGTTCCAGGTCAAGACTCTAAGCTCCTGCGCTGCAGCCGGATTCGGCAATTGCAGCAAAAGAACTGACAGGAAAACGGCAGTAGCGTTCAGAATAACCTTTGGTATCATACGGTTAATGGGTTGCATCATACACCTCCTTCGCATATCGGGTTAAGTGTGTCCGGGAAATCGGCTTTTTGATAAGACATGTCTGCACAAAAGGCCGTTTGGTTTGCCACCTAACCTCAGGCTATCACAGTCAGGCCGGGCAGTTGAAGGTCAGCCAGACCGGCGCTGTCCTGTGCAGACACACTTTTTAGGCGCATCATTATGGCGGGTGGGTTGTTTCATCAGAGGTGAAGGCGAATGTTCACGGATTCGCAGAGCCTGACATTACTTTTTTGATGGGGAAAGGGTGGATGTGGATGCAGAGGCAGTTAAAAGGCGACCTGCGGCCGGGTTTATACCGCTGCCTGAAGATTTGCGGCGGGGGCAGTTTTATGTTTTTCGGCAATGTATGCTTTGATGAGCTTCTTGGCAAAATGAACATTTTCAGCGTGCGATCCCTTAAAGCGGACACCGAGTCCGAAACAGCCGTTGCTGCGTTCGACGGAGTAAATGACTTGCCCCTTGATCTCGATCAAATTGCTTAAGGCGTCAACCGAAATCATCGAGATGGATTCCGATAAAACCCGTTTAGGGGTTTCCAGAAAAATACCGCTCTGGCTTATGTTTAAAGCTTTGCCCATGTTTTGTTCCGAGATTTTTCCATTTGAGCCCATGCCGACAAAAGAAATCAGATTACATGTTTTTACGCGCGGATATTGTCGCTTTTCCATATGCACCTCACTTAAAATAAGCTGTTGTTAGACTGGAGGGCCGTGCCCGGATACTACCGAATCACCAGCGGGTACCAGACAAACCGGATGGAATAAAGCATTTTCCATGCCATCGCTCTCAAACCGACAGTACTTTTTGCCCCTATAAATTATATCGTAAAATCAATAGGCTATGAAGATTTCAACAAACCGCAAAAAGCTTTCAGCGTCTGATTTTAAAAACTTAAAGTAAAATGAGAACCAAACGTAACAGCGGATGGGAAAAAAAGTTAACAGGCAAAAAATGGACCCCTGCTCTAAGTTGGGCTGTCGACAGGCTGTGGGGGCTTCAGTAGGGTGATTAATATCAGCCCGATGAGCGCCAGGCCGATGAGCACCCAGAAAACCCCCTGGTAACTGCCGAACACATCAAATATACGCCCGGCTAAAACCGGGCCGACGGTACCGCCAATCGTACCGCTAAATAGAATCAGGCCGAACAGCAGCCCATGAGAACCGGTGCCAAAAAGCTCCGCCACCAGGGGAGACATGACCGTGAAGAAGCCGCCGTGGCTGAAGCCATAAACAGCGGCAAACAGAAACAGCATCCAGACCTGGCCGGCAATCTGTAGCCACAACAAGCCGCATATCAAAATGATAAAGCAAATCGTCAGCGATCGCCTGCCGCCGATTTTGTCGTTGGCCGTACCCATGGAAATGCGGCCCACCATGCTGACGCCGCCGATGGTGGCAAGGACACCGGCGGCGACCCCCGGGGACAGGCCCAGGTCGGTTGCGTGCGGCACGATATGCACGATCATGGTCAGCAGGCAAAAAAAGATGGTAAACTCTGCCACACACAAAATCCAGAACGGTTCTGTGCGAACAGCCTTTTTCAGGGAAAGATTGTGCTCTGCGGTCTCCACCATGGATTCGCCGGCGGCAGCGCTATTGCCGTCCGGCAGCTGCCCCTTTGCCCGGGGGTCGCGTAGCAGCACCAGAGCCGCTGCAACCAGAATCACCAGCGCGATAGCACCGATGATCGTATATGCATGCCGCCAGCCATAGGCGGCAATCAGCGCCGCAGCGATCAGCGGCACCAGCATCTGGCCGGCGCCTGTGCCGACCTTGACGATACCTGACATCATTCCCCGGCGTTTTATAAACCAGCGTGCCACGGTGGACAGGGTAATGACGTCATGGGTGCTGAAACCAATGCCCACCATGATGCCGTACAAAAAATAAAGCTGCCAGGCTGCCTGCATATGAGCCATCAACAGATAGCCCAGACCTAACGAAGTGCCGGAGACAACCATGATAATTCGGGGACCGATGCGGTCGTTTAACCTGCCGGCCAGGATTCCCCCGGCCCCCATTATAAAAAAAGCCAGTGACGAGGCGCCTGATATGACCGCCCGTGACCAGCCCAGCTCGGCCTGAAACTGCTTAAAGAATACGCCGTAGGTAAACAGCGGCCCGATGCACACCGCCTGGATGACGAAACTGGCCGCCACAATATGATAACCGTAAAAATATTTTGATTTCACTATTGCTGCCTGTCGATGAATTTTGCGATTATGGCGCTATCAGAGGGGCCCTCTGATTTTGGCGAAGGGGCGAGTATAAGGAGATTTATCGGAGGCGTCAATGATGAAATTTGATACCCTGCCCTGCCCTGCCGGACTTTTAAGGGGCCGCTTGACCTTGGAAAATGGGTGCATAGATTAGAGCACACGGATAGATCCATTTAGGGACTGCCGCCCCCCATTTTCACGAGGGCAGGCGCTGCGCGGCAATGACAGGCGTGCAATGAAAAAGTGCAAAGCAATAAGACACTTACCGTCGATCCGCCGGCGCATCTTTAAACCGGCGCATCTTTAAAAAGGAGGGGCTTATGAACGTCGAAGAGGCAATTCGCACGGCAATTGAATATGAGACCGAACTGAGGGATATTTATTTCGAGGCAGCGCAAGCTGAAGATGATGAAAAAGGCCGGCAATTTTTTCAGTCGATGGGAAATGACGAGCAAGGCCATCTCGACTATCTGAAAAACCGACTGAAACAATGGCAGGATACCGGCAAGATCAGCGCTGAAAAATTGACATCCACCATGCCGTCTGTGGCGAACATCAAGCAGCACGCCGCAGAGGTTAAATCACTGGCTGAAGGGGATTCTCGCGGCCTCAAATCACAGATGCTCAGCCGGGCACTGAAAATGGAAATCAAGACGTCCGCTTTTTACCAGAAAATGGTTGATGAAATGCCCGCCGAAGCCCAACGAATGTTTGCGCGCTTTGTAGAAATGGAAAACAATCATATTCGCACCATAGAATTCGAGCTGGATTACATCGGAAAAACCGGCTACTGGTTTGACGTCAAAGAATTCGATATGGAATGAACCCATATCAAACGCGCACGAGTTTGATCACGTCAGAGGAAAATACCGATTTTTTCGCTTTTATTCCTCGTCTGCTGACGACTTTTCCGGCGTCCCCGGTAAGTCGGACCCGACCTGGCTGCGGATATGAATGTCTCTCTGCGGGAACGGTATTTCAATCCCGGCCTTTTTCAGCTCTTCAAAAATTGTAAAATACAGCGCACTGCGAACCGCTCTGCGCGCCGTCCGCCTGACATCGATCCAGATGAGCAGCTCAAAATTAATCGAGTTATCGCCGTAAGCGATAAACCGGACTTCGGGTTTGCGGAACTTGTTGGCCACCATGGGTTCCTGTTGTGCGACCGCCAGGAGAATCTCCTGCACTTTCTGCGGATCTGCGGCGTAGGATACCCCCACCGGCAGCTCGATTCGAATCATCGGCGATGAGAGTGAATAATTGACGATGGTGTTTGATAGCAAGTTCGAATTGGGAATCAGGTATTCGATGTTGTCCCTGTCGCGTACATTGGTGGCCCGCAGGAAAATATCGGTTACGACGCCGAGCGTATCGCCGATCTCGATCCAGTCTCCTTTTCTAATTTTGCGGCCGAATATAATGCTGAATCCGCTGAACACGTTGGCAGCCATATTTTGCAGCCCCAGGCCTATACCGATACCGGCCGCGCCGGCAAAAACCAGCAAAAACCGGAGATCGAGCCCCACGATTTCTAAAGCAATCAAAAAGCCGATCGCGAGCGTCAGGTATTTGAAAAAGGTGTTCAATGCATAGCCCAGACCCGGATCAACACCGATAGAAGGATAGATTTTGTAATCCAGACCGGCCTGCAACAGGCGGGAAGCGTATATAAAGGCGGTCAGGATAAATGCGGCCTTTACGATAGTCCACAGGGTAACCTGGGTTGCGCCCAGTTTCAGGATCGGAAAAGACAGCAGGCGCTGCAGCGGGTTCATCAATCCGAGGAGCTCCAGAATGATGATCACCGAAGCGGCAACAGTGGCATACAAAAGCAGCGCTTTGAGAGACCGCGCCAGAAACTGAGCGGATTCGTTTGATGGGTCCATCTTGGCGTGCCACTTTTGCAATCCCCCGCGCAGCACGTGATAAATAAGCGCAATGAGAAAATAGACGCCGACGGCTGACCAGATTTTGCCCAACAGCACCTCACCGAGCTGTTTGTACCCGATGCACCACAGCAAGGAGAGCAGGAAGGATAAAAAGATCAACGGATAGTAATAGCGATCCAGCATACGGATGTAGCCCTGATAGCTGCGATAGGGCAGATCCGGAAAAAATGACAGCAAAGCTTTTTTCTTTAACAGCAAAAGTAACAAAACAATGATTATCGAAAGCGAAACAGCGAATTTGAGCAAAGCCAGCACGTCTGCTCGAATCGGAAACACTTCCGCGCCCCAGGAAACAGCGACGCCCAGTATGATGTACAGGGTGGCCAGCCGTGCCAGGTTAAAAACTATTTTTCCGTGCTGGGCGGTGGCTTGAAAAAGATCACGGGTAAGCGACTCCCGCAGCAGGCTGATGAGCAAAGCACCGACGGCCCATAGCACCAGCAGGCGGCCGGTCAATTGAAACCAGGCCGCTTTGTAGGTGATCATCGCATTTATGAGCGTAAAGGCGCCCAGCAAAAGCAGGGGAATGAGGGCGGCAACAACCACTTTGAGCGCCGAAATGAAGTAAGGATAGGAAACTTCTGGCATTCTGGCTTTGAGAGGCTGCACCCCGGCCTCGATTCTTGCCAATACCCGATCCTGGCCCAGCAGGCTGTATAAAACCGCCACGATAAAGGTCAGCATGATCAAGGATCCGACAAAACCCAGCACCCGTCCCTGCTCGAAGATGTGTTTAACGATCTGTGGTATCTTAAGCGGCAGACCGAGTATCCACTTGTACAGATAGTCGATCGTATTCCAGTTCCAGCCGAGCGGTTTGCGTTCGAACAGCGAGCGCGCCTGACGCTCAATGTCCTCTTTGACGCGCGTGGCCTCCTTGGCCATGGTGTCTCCGATTTTTTCTGAAATGGCGATCGCGGGCGGGCTTTTTTCCTGGGCCGCATCCTTTTTTTCAACGGCCACAGCGACGTTCGCACCTGAAAAGGCAAGCATAACAATCATAATGACACACAAGCGCGCTCTCATGGTCCGTATTCCTTTCCGGAAGGCAAATTTTATGTTTGGCAATGCATAAATGAAATAGTATACATTTAGTTCCACTGGCAAAGAAGTCAAGGGCATGGCCGATACAACATTGTTATCAAAGGGATCAACAAAAAGCCGAAAGCGAGATCCAAGATGATTATCCTGTTGAATTCATCGAAAACCATGGACATGCAGCTGCCGGCTCGCATATCCAAACATTCCATGCCGGAATTTTCCGCAGAAAGCAACATTCTGGTAAAGGCGCTGCGTAAACTTTCCCTTTCCGAATTAGCGAAGCTGATGGGAATGAGCCAGAAGCTGGCCGTTTTGAATGCTGAGCGTTATCGAAACTGGCAGGTGCGACCCGGCCCTGCTCATTCAAAGCAGGCCCTGCTGGCTTTTAAGGGCGATGTTTTTGACGCCATGGACGTTGAATCGTACACCCTGAAGGCCTTTAATTATGCCCAGCAGCATCTGCGGATTCTATCCGGCCTTTATGCCATTTTGAAGCCGCTGGACCTGATTCAGCCCTATCGCCTGGAAATGGCCACCAAACTATCAGCCGGCAGCAGCAAGAACCTGTATGAATTCTGGGGCGATAAAATCCATCAATCGCTGAACAACCTGCTCCAATCCGAAAAGTCCGGGATTCTTGTAAATCTGGCTTCACTTGAATATTTTAAGGCTGCAAAAGCGGATCGATTCGAGGCCACGGTCATCACTCCGGTTTTTAAGGAACAGCAGAATTCGAGCTATCGGGTGGTGGCGATCTATGCCAAAAAGGCTCGAGGTCGGATGTGTGACTTTATCATTCGAAATCAGATTCAGCAGCCTGAAGACTTGAAGTCTTTTACTCTGGATGGTTACCGCTTTCGCGCCAGACTCTCCACAGACACCCAATGGGTATTTGGTCGCAGGTCACAAAAACACGGATAACAGAGCTCAGTGGACAGAGGTCAGAAGACAGAGGACAGAAGTCAGATAGCGGACGGGATCAGCGGTCGATCTTATGGCGGGCGAGTTCGGGATGATGCATGATTTGCATGGCTTGCTCCTCCCACAACCGGACCTGTTGCGGGCTCTTTCCCAGGGCGACAGCCACCTCTTCTACGGTCATCTCGAAACCGTCGATCAGCCCCAATCGCATCTGCAGTACCCGGCGTTGCATCTCATCCATCAATTCCAGAATCGTTGCTAACCTTTTTTTGACCTGTTGCGCGTACAAACTGTCCGTCTGTTCCGGGTTCATACCCGATTTGATGCCACTGCAAAATGATGTGCTGCCCATGGATTACCTCCCCCAAGGAACATAAAATTGTACTGCTGCCTGAAATGATTATCGGCTTAAAACCCGTGAATCTTGAGCAGATGTAGGACAGCATACACTTTGATGGGCATCTATCCCCGGTTGTTGACTTGGCAAAAGCCCCTGTGCTAAAAGCGAAATGACACCACAGCCTACTTACCCGCAACCCAGAGGTCGCCATGGCATGATATCAGAACCCCGTATCTCAAAATGAGAAACGGGGTTTTTTGATGGAAACTATGGGTAACCAACAACCGTCAAGGAGGGCACATGTTTGAAGCGGTGGCCAGTTCATATCTGGTTAAAGATGATGGTAAATTCCGTGTCAAAAAAGCAGTAACAGCACCGCCAAAAGGTGCCGCGGACAAAAAGAAGTGCAAGAAACGCCTCGCAAAACGCATTGACGAGATATCCGATTTACAGCGCATGCTGTATGCGCAAGACCGCTATGCCATCCTGTTGATTTTCCAGGCCATGGATGCAGCCGGCAAAGACGGCACCATTCGTGCCGTAATGAGCGGAATCAATCCGGCCGGGTGTCAGGTATTTTCATTCAAACAGCCGTCAGCCGAAGAGCTGGACCACGATTTTTTATGGCGCACAGCCACGCGCCTGCCCGAACGCGGCCGGATCGGTATCTTTAACCGCAGTTATTATGAAGAAGTTCTGGTGGTTAAGGTTCATCCGCAATATCTAGACGCCCAGAAGCTTCCTGAAAATGCCGACCTGAAAAACATCTGGCAGCAGCGCTATCAGTCTATTTGCGACCACGAAAAGCATCTGGCGCGCAACGGGACCGTCATATTGAAATTCTGGCTGAATGTGTCCCACGAAGAGCAACGCCGGCGATTTCTGGCGCGTATCGATGAACCCGAAAAGAACTGGAAATTTTCCACCGGTGATGTAAATGAACGCCAATTCTGGCCGGAATATATGGCCGCGTACGAAGCGGCCATCAATGCCACCTCGCGTCCGTGGGCGCCCTGGTATGCCATACCCGCCGACGACAAACCGTTTATGCGCATGTGCGTTGCGGATCTCATTGTTGAAAGTCTCAAAAAATTAAATTTAGCGTTTCCGAAGGTCGACGCCAAAGAGAAGGCCCGATTTGCAGAAATGCGAGCGATGCTGACACAATGAGTTTGTCTGCAGGCCCTTGTGCCAGAAAGCGACATACATGCAAGCGACCGCAAGGAAATCAGGAAAAATTTCGAAAATACCATAAAGGATGGGGATTATGTCACAGCAGTTAGGCCTATTTTCAAAGGGTGACGCCGCAACGCTCGATAGCAGCCCCGCTGACCCATGGGCTGATCCGGCCACCGAAGCCAATGCGGTCGATGAAATGTTTGTTGCCGACAGCCGTTACCGCAGCAGCCGTGAATATTTACAGGTTCTCAATTTTATTGCGCGCCTGCCGCGGTATTCGGCATTCAATGGTTTTTTGCTGTATACCCAGAACCCGGCGCTGTCGCATGTGGCCACGGCCCGCACCTGGGCTCGTAGATTCGGCCGCCGCTTACGGTTTAATGCCCGCCCGTATCTGATCCTGGCGCCAATGGGGCCGGTGCGGTTTGTCTACGATCTGAAAGACACTGAAGGTGATCCGGTTACTGCCGGGCAGTTGATATCTTATCCGAGCTCGGAAAGGCTGCCCGTCAGGGTCTATGAAAACACTGTTTATAATTGCGCACTGCATGGTATTGTGGTGCGTGAAGTCGTTGAAGATGATCATCGCAACGATACCGCTGTACGAATGACACCGTCCATTCGAAAAAAATACGCGCATTTGAACCTGGTAAAGGACGCCGGGTACCTGATCATGCTCGACCCGGCTGAAAGGATGGAAACACAATTCGCCAAGCTGGCCCTCGAACTGGGGCATATCTTTTGCGGGCATCTGGGAATCGACAAAACCGCCTGGTGGTCTGAGCGACACCATCTCAGCGCCACCCAGGAAGAGCTTGAAGCCGAATCCGTCGCCTTTTTAATCTGCCAGCGCAAAGGCCTGGTAAGCCCTGCAAAAACATTCCTGGTGCAGTATCAATTGACCGATCAACAGCTGCCGGTTTTTAGCTTGAACGCGATTTTACAGGTGGTCAATTACATCGAGACCATGGGACGGTCTCGCTGGAGGGAGCCCAGAAAACGAGGCCGCTACTAGAATCTATCTCAAAAATGCACCTGACGCCCAAAGGCTGTGTTTCCCCGAGAAATCGGGATCACACATCTATTTTTATGAAGACATCGGTTATTTTCTTACCAGATAGGGTTTTATTAACAGGCTCTGCCGGAACAGCCGGTCAGACCAATGACCGACAACAAAACGATTAAAGCCTTTTGAAGACGCATTTTTGCGATCATGATGTATGAACCCCAGTTCAGGATGCGAGCAGGCCCGTGTCGATCCATCCGTAAGCGACGGTATCCAGCATCTCGCCGGCAAAAGGCAGACTTTTTTTTCGCAGATACATGCCGTTTAGTTTTTGATAGAACCGCCGGCAGGGATTGTGTTCGAGGACCCATACGAGCATCGAATATATATCATTGTGGTTAAAGGCGGTGGCCAGCGCCAATACTAATTGGGTACCGATACCCTGGCGCTGATAATTCTTCAGCACATAAAGCGCGTATATTTCACCATCGTAAATATCATCGGCCTGTCGCGCGTAGCCGCCGCTGATAAATCCGCACACCTCGCCGGCATCTTCAGCGACATAGCTGAAAGCGTTTTTGCTCCGGGTTTCATTCAGAAATCCCCGTTCCAGCTCGCCGGCTGACATCGCGTACAGGTAGCCGAACGGCACCAGACCCAGATAGGTATCCTGCCAGGTCTGAACATAAACATGAGCCATGGCCTGCGCATCTGCTTGGTCTGAAGGACGGATTAGCATTCTAATTCACCTCAACTTGGTAGCGTAACACAACATAATACCAATTTTGAGAGGTTCAAAGGTTTGGGATACTCGATTGCGGATTGTGGAATGGAGACCAGAATTTTTTTACCACACCGTGACAAGACCCCGCAGCAAGCTGTTGTCAAAAGCAGGAGACAGAGAACAGAATAAAGGGGGTAGAAAATAGATTGTGGGGCAAGGACGACGGAATTTAGATTGGCTGGAAAAGCTAAGGGTAGTATTTAACGCTTGCGGTTGTAGAGCAGGGTTTTCAGGCCGGCGCCGCTCTTAACGAGCGCTTCCTTTTTCTTCTTCGGCAGGCGCTTGATGCCCTGTTCAACTTTCAAAGCCCGGCTTCTTGGGCCGATACGCTGTTTTAATACCAGCTTCAGGGGCCCCCGCCCCCGAAGATATTTTGCACCGACATTGCTCTGATGTTCTGTAAATCTGCGCTCAACATCCGTGGCGATGCCGGTATACAGGCTGCCGTCCCGGCAGCGGATTACGTATACATACCACTCATCTGTTTTTTGCATGAAAATGAATGCGAAGTTGTTACTTCATTTTATAGCAGTAAGTTGAACAACCAATAAAAGTATTTAAAATGACCGTCCATTTATAATGGATGAAGATCATTTTAGCGCATTCATTTTTCACCACGAAGACACAACGTTCACGAAGAAAAGATTATAAATTTTCGCTGTTTTTGATCTTTGCGTCTTTGTGCCTTTGTGGCCGTTATTTATTTCAATGCTGCTTGATCAATCACTGTCCGAGGAGCAATGACAGCCGGTTCCGCAGCCCGCCTGTTGCTGCGTCGCTGAATTGCTGATGCCGACAACCTCAACGTCAAATGTGAGCTTTTTACCGGCCAGCGGATGATTCAGGTCCACCACCACTGTTTGGTCGTCGGCCTCTACAATCTGGGCGGGAACCTGTTGCCCTTCGGGTGAGGAAAGTGCTACCGTTTGGCCGACTTCGATGTCCATTTCTGCCGGGACCTCGGATCGGGCAAACGAATGGGTAAGACTTTCATCCCTGACCCCGTATGCTTCCTCGGGTTCGAGAGTGAAATTCTTTTTTTCGTTCACGGCCATTCCGATCAGGGCCTTTTCAAATCCCGTAATGATCTGGCCGGCACCCATTTCGACTTCCATTGGATGACGTCCCTCACTCGTATCGAACACCTCGCCGTTTTCAAGGGTTCCTTTGTAATGCACAGTGACATAATGGCCGGTCTCTACTTTATCCATTTTCATCTCCTTTGAGTAAATAATTGTCTCATAGGGTAACTATGAATACCGACGAGTCAAGTCCATGCAAAAACAATAGCGATTACTTTCAATATTTTAAGTCCGAATATGCCAGACGGATTCGTCCGCGGAGCCCGTTGATGGTTAAGCGCCTTCGCACGGGAAAGAAGGCTAATAAAATTTTTTTGGTGAGCTTGGTGTATTTCGTGTCTTTGTGGTGATATGGACAGCGGTTAGGCTTCGGTTACCGGCATTTCTGTTTTTTTAGCCAGTAATTCCTGCAGTTTTTTGATATGATTGTTTTCTTCGGTAATGATCTTTTTGACATAATGCAAGGTGTTGTTATCTTCGATGAAAGGAACCAGGGTTTCGTAAAACAGGACGGTATCTTTTTCAAATTCAATGAAGATTTTTATCAAATCCTCAGTACGTTCGATATCGGCGAAATTGACCTCCCTGTGGGAAAAACTCTTATCTCCCAGTATGCCGCCAAAAACCTTACGGCTCATTTCTTCCATGAAGGGATTGATTGAACGGGTTTCTATTTCCTCTTTTAACTCTGTAAACCAACGGGTATGTTTGACTTCTTCTTCTGCCATCCACAGCAGCATTTCACGAATATCGCTATTTCCCGACTGACCGGCTGCTTCGCGATAGACGGCTTCGCCGTTTTCTTCGATTTGAATCGCTAAGTCTAAAATTTCATGCGCTGTAAACATGGATGGCCTTCAACTCACTTTTGGTTTAGTTGCATGATCGAGTTGTAGCAGGGGAAGCATAAGAAAGCAATAGAAACCTGATCATCGGATTAGCAAGAATAAAAACCCCGCTCTCGCGGCAGGATACGGGTTTATCCACTTCGATCAGTCAGGAAGCGGGACAGCAGCTATCTCCGGATGAGGCGTTTTGGGACAGGGCAAGCTTTCAGCGCCGCTAGATCAAGCTCTTTTTCGGTCAGAAATTCGTCAAATGCCTGCTGGACGATTTTGCCGTCCACCCGGTACCCGGTGCGCCGGACCTCTTGCATCTGGACGCCTTCGTTGATCAGACGCGAAGCAAACTGAGCTTTTATACTCTCCAGCAGCTTTTTGCCCTGATCGGTTCAAAAAACATTTCCACCGTATGAGTGTTGATAGCGCTTTTAGCTGAAGGCCAGCTCAGTGTTGACGTCCGCGCGCGCGATGTCCCGGCTGCTGGCCGCGGCAATGTAAAATTTGGCGCGCGCGGCTGTGAGGGTCTCTTCTCTTTAAATCTTGGCGGTGGTTAAAATCCGATCGAAAGGGGCCATCAGGAACTTTCCGGTCATATTCTAACAGGCAAATTCGCTTTGTTCTTGAACAGCGCAAGTGTTTTTTGATAATAAGATACAGTCGATAAGCCCTTGTCATAATTGCGGGATAGCTGTGGGATAATGCCCATGGACGATCCATAAAAACAGGGCGGTAATCTCAAAACTGAAAGGGCAGCAACGATGGCCAAAAAACTCCTTTTGTCGGCTTCCATAATAACGCTGGCGGCAATGATAATGGCGCCTGCTGCTGTTGGTGCGTCATCGGCCGAGGCGTTCCGGCAGCAAAACGGACTCATGTCATATACCCCGCCCGCGTGGTTTTTGAAGAGCTGCTTTATCGCCCGTGAAAAAAATCCGAATTACGTTTTCGGACCGGTTCAGGATTTTGTCGCTGTCCTTGGCAATAAAACCACATGGTTGATCGAAGATCTGGAGTTAGACCGCCTTGAGCAAGCCGCAAAAGAGGGCCAGAGGTCTGAATATTCTTTGTTTTTAGAGACAGTTACATCTGACGGGCCGCAGTATTGGGTTTTTGTTGTCCTGCCACATGACAGCGCTCAGGAGTGGTTCGATGCCAGGCGGGCGTATCACGGCCGCAAGGCTTCAGATTATTACGGAGAAACTCTGCGACAATTGGAAAACGCCGGGCGGCAGGGCCTTAAGGTCAAGGCTGAGCTGCGCTTTTTAATCGAAAAAAGCGTCACCCGACTGCAGGTGCCCGAAGATATTATTATGGACCAATACAACATCCGGCCGATTTTCGACCTCGGTGCCGGCCGTCGAATGGAGCCGGCCACCAAAACCCAGTAGCTCGCCCATAAGGAGGTATGAATTATGTCATCCCAAGCGGACCGGGACCCAAAATCGAATCGTCGCGATTTTTTTAAAAAAGCAGCCGCCATCGGGCTTGGCGCCACAATAGGCGGCTTCTCATCCGGACTTCGGCCCCGCATGGCGGAAGCCCAGATGACGTTGCCCGATGAACCGGTGCCCGTGAGGCCCTTCGGCAGAAGTGGTGTGAATGTTTCAGCTTTATCTATGGGTGGAATGTATGACATTCTGAACAATCGTCTGATGCTTGCAAAAGCACTCGAATGGGGCATCAACTACTGGGACACTGCGGAAGGGTATGGCGGCGGACGCAGCGAAGCCGGTGTCGGGCGCTGGCTTTCCCGCAATCCTGCTACCCGCAAACAGATTTTTTTGGTAACTAAATTATCACGCCGGAGAGGCGACGATTTTACGCCCCGGCTGGAAAAATCTCTTAAACGCCTTCACACCGACTATGTTGACCTGCTCTTTGTGCATGGTATCCGGGGTATTGATGATATGGCGCCCTGGCTGGAATCCTGGTCAAAGGATATGAAAAAGGCTGGCAAGATAAAATTGTTCGGTTTCAGCACCCATACCAACATGGAAGAATGTTTAGAGGGCGCCGCCAGACTACCATGGATAGACGGCATCATGTTTACCTATAACTATCGGCTGATGCACGAGGCCCGCATGCAAGCAGCTGTTGATGCCTGCTATCGAGCCGGCATCGGACTGACCGCCATGAAGACACAGGGTGGGGGATCGGTTAAAAGTGACAACGCCTCGGAAATAAAAATGGCGGGGCGCTTTATGCAAAAAGGCTTCAGCGATTATCAAGCAAAACTTATGGCGGTCTGGGAGGATAAGCGTATCGCCAGCATATGCTCCCAAATGCCCAACTTGACGATAATGGCCACAAACGCATTCGCAGCAGTCAAACAAACGCGTCTTTCCAAGTCCGATCGCACGGTGCTGGCACGATATGCC
>JASFIG010000069.1:0-15386 GCA_050122795.1 Desulfobacterales bacterium | reverse complement strand
GCCGTGCGACCTACTCTCGACAAACATATTTATGATTTAAGGGTATTCGATCCCAAAGATGCCGTCGTCAGCGATGTGGTCATTACGGACTATAACGTCCTGGATCGGTATCCGGAAATAATTCTTTTCGAGGGCAGTTTTAACAAGAGCACCGGTTGGCTCGATATTAAAAGAACCGCCAATAAGGCTGCTTGAAGCGTACGCATCAAGCGTTCGGTGTGCATCTATCGAAGTCATGTTAGGCCGGCATATGGACAGCAGACCGGAAGCGAACAACGACCTAAAAGTTAAGAAAACATTTTAAGGGCAAAGGAAGCAACGGCGGAAGCTGAGAGCGTCAGGGTGTTTAGCGTAGCCGAACCCAAGCCGCCTAAAATAGGGGGATCGCGTCCCCCTTTTTGTTATGATAAAACTGAGGCTGAAAAATTGTGCCCATGGCAGGGGTGTATTTACAAAGGAGCCGATTGAGGCCGGGGAGGAAATTTTGCAGTTTGAAGGGCCGGTGGTGGGTATCAAAGAGCTGCCTAAGCCCTACACTGCCGAAACGGACTACTATCTCCAAATCGACGAAAATCTGTTCATGGGTCAGTCCGGCAAGCTGGATGACTATGTGAATCATTCTTGCGAGCCAAACTGCGGTATTAAAATCGATGGAGATGCCATCAAACTGGTTGCAATTGTTCCAATCGACGCGGGCCATCAGATCACATTCGATTATTCGACCACCATGCATAATTTCGATTATGAGATGAAATGCGCGTGCGGTTCAAATACATGCAGACGGCGGGTGAAAAATTTTGTAGAGCTTCCGGCAAAGATTCAGGCGAGATACATAAAGCTGGGAATAGTTCCCCTTTACCTTTTGCGTGCGCGCGATCGGCACTTATAAAGTCGATTATTCAGGCAATCATCCGCTGCGTAGAAACCGGAACGGAAGCCGCAAATTTGCGAGCGAATTTCTATGGAGGATCCGAAATTGCACAAACTAATTCCCAAGCGCATGTTTTTCACAAAAGGAGTGGGCTATCACCGCAATAAGCTGCAGAGTTTTGAGCTGGCCCTAAGAAATGCCGGCGTTGAAAAATGCAACCTGGTGTATGTATCCAGTATCCTGCCACCGGACTGCACGGTTATGTCACAGGGCTCCGGGATAAATGAGTTAAAAGCCGGTCAAATTACGTTTGTCGTTTTGTCCCGTGAGGACACCAATGAGCCCAATCGCCTGATCTCAGCGGCCATCGGGTTGGCACGGCCCAAAGATAACCGCCAGTATGGGTACATCAGTGAACATCACGCCTGTGGCCAGACCCGCAAGAAAGCCGCAGATTTTGCCGAAGACCTGGCAGCAACCATGCTGGCATCCACTCTGGGAATCGAAATGGATCCGGATGTTGCCTGGGATGAGCGTAAACAGGCATACAAAATCGGCAGCAAACTATTTGTATCGCGCAGTATCGCTCAATCCGCCCGCGGTCATAAAGACGGCCTGTGGACCACCGTTATTGCTGCTGCCGTAATGCTGCTGGATTAATCCCACAATCTTCTTTTTTGACAATCGCTGTAAATCTTATGCTGTCTGAATACGAGGCAATATCATGAAAGACAGGCATTCTTTGTTTGAAAAGGCACCGAATATTGTTCCGCCTGCCCTGTCAGGGGGTATGTCGATCACGCAGATCGTCACCGCCATGGGGCAGACATCATTCGAGGCCCGAAATGTTTATCGCGGCGCTCAACTTTTCCGGCGAATGATCGATGACGGCGATACCATCTGGCTGGGTATCGCCGGTGCCGGAATTGCCGGTGGTATGGGCGCGATGGTGATTTCTCTGCTTGAAAACGGATTTGTAGATGTGATCTGCTCCACCGGCGCGCAGGTCTACCACGACCTGCACTTTGCTTTCGATCTGCCGGTCAAATCCATTATGCCTGTCCATGATGACGAAGCGCTCAGGCAGCACGGAGATACCCGCATTTATGATATCGGCATCCGGGAAAAAGAAACCCTCGAGGCGCAGGACAAAATCATTCAAAAATTTGTGCGTGCCCGCTATGCAGCACATTTGTCCGGATCAAATTTAGCCAGCTGGGAATTTAATTATGCTCTGGGAAACTGGGTTCAGGAAAACAGCAAGTATCCCGAACGCAGTTTTGTGGCCTGTGCCGCCAACCATAAAGTTCCGGTTTTCTGGGATTCGTTGGCCAATCATTCCATCGCCATGAATCTGGTCGTGACGGATCGTGACGGATACCCGGTTAGGCTGTCGGCCCAAAAGGATATATTTGATTCAGCCGCCGTTGTGTTCGCGGCGGACGCAACCAGCTTCGTCGAGCTTGGCGGCGGTGGACCCAAAAATTTTATCCAGCAAACCGGGCCGACCATCAGCCAGATCCTTAAAATTCAGCATGAAGGTGCCGAGCGGGGTCTTCAAATCGGCACCGCCGTAGAAAAGGAAGGCAGCCTGTCCGGCTGCACTTTCGGCGAGTCGGTAACCTGGGGCAAATATCGCTCGGCAGCCGGAGAAAAACTGGTTCAGATCTGGGGCGAGTACAGTGTCATTTTCCCGCTGCTGGTAGCCTATGTCCTGGATAATTGCAGCCAAAGAGCCCCCCGAAAAATAATATCCCGCATGGCTGAATTGACCGATAAACTGGAAAAAGCCCGATGAAATTGAATCCCAAACAATTCCTGGACCCGCCGTCGCAATATACCCATTTCACAAGTGCGGCTGTGGCGATTGTGCCGATTCCGTACGAGGGCGGGGTGAGCTATGGTACCGGTACGGCCGGCGGACCGGATGCGGTCCTCGAAGCTTCCAGACATCTGGAATTGTACGATGATGTGCTCAAGGCTGAACCCTATCGCATGGGCATCAGCACGGTTATGCCGCCTGAGATTTTGACGGATGCCGAACGGATGAACGCGGCTGTTTTTGAGATCACCAAAAACCTGATCGACCAAAACAAATTTGTCGTCATGCTGGGCGGTGATCATTCCATCAGCAGCGCCTGTCTGAGGGCCCTGTGCGAAAAGTATAGCACGATATCGGTCATCCAGCTCGACGCTCATGCCGACCTCAGAGACAGCTACGAGGGCAGCCCGCACAGCCACGCCTGCGCGATGTCCCGCATCCGGGAACTGACCGAAAATACCCTGCAGATTGGCATTCGCAGCCTGTCTCGCCGGGAGGCTCGCAGAATCGAACGCGAAAATCTGGCAGTGTGCACCATGGCTGCCTTTCGCAGCAATGCATTTGATGTTCAGACTGCACTCGATGCGCTGGCCGATCCGGTCTATTTGACGGTGGATGTGGATGTTTTTGACTGGAGCGTTGTCCGCGGTACCGGAACACCGGAACCCGGCGGGTTTTTATGGGATGAAGCCGTCACATTATTGCAGCAAATATTTATGGCAAAGAACATCGTTGGCATCGATATCGTAGAGTTTTGCGGGGATGCGCAGGACCGCAATTCGGCCTTTGCGGTTGCCAAACTGATCTATAAAATGCTTGGTTTCAAACTGGCAGCCGAAGTTGATCACGGCCGGATGAGATGGCCGGCTCAGCCCCGGGGAGGTCTCTTTGAATGACACCCCGGCTGCCTTATTCCGCACAGCGCTAAAGCGGGCAAGATGACTGCGCTGGAGGCGCCTACAAAATAAGGTCCCTGAACGCAGCCGGATCCGCTGAATATAGTCGGATTGCCTCTTGATACCCTATTTTTTCCACTACGGCGATCCCTCTCTCCAAATAGCGGTATCTTTCAAACTGAATTTTAGCATCTCTATCTTGTGCAATCCAGGATTCGGGCAGCTCCACCAGGTGGTCCTCCAGAATCGGCGGCAGCAATAAAAAGACAATACCGCCGATTACCGCTTCTTCAACAGCGATCCAATCTTCTACGATTTTCTGTGCATTCTTTGGGTTTTGAGGATCCATGCCCACAAGCGTATTTCGAATGGCCCTTTCGGTATGCTCTCTGAGGGTAATATGCAGGGTTTCTTCGGCAGGCACCATTAAGGCGGTATACGGATTTTCGGCGCTATTTTGCCAGATGGTGTATTTATCTTTAAGGAATTCTATCGTACCGTCTTTGCTTATCACTAAGGTGCTCGAGTAGGCGCCGACCTCACCACTGTAGAGTTGACCTTTGAGCTCAATTTTTACTTTTTTATCGGTTTGATTGGAGAAAACGTAGGTGCTGACATATTCTTTGGCGAGATTATGAACGACATAGGCGGTGACGCCATCCTTTGCGCCATGAATCTCCGGTTTGCCGTGGTTCAAGGTTTGAATGCTGTCATAGGGATTATCAAATCCGGTTTTATCTAAGATCGCATGGATAACATCGAGGCAATAGTTTTTGTAAAGGGATGCGTATTCGGGTCGGTTTTCGGGGACAAACAACAACCGGTGCTTCAGATTTTTAAGTTTCCATCGCAGCTTTCCGCCTTTGAGTGTCCGTTTAATGCGCTCGATCAATCCAGGGTGCTCGTTTAAATACTGCCGGGTAGCCCGATAGCTGGCCCTATCGAAGTCTTCCTCAAAATCGTTAAAAGCGTATAGTGGCTGTTGGCGGTCATCGAGTTGAATGAGTTCCAGCAGGCGCGTATAATCATTTGTAATTTCAGCATTCCCGCAGGCAGGACCGAATGCCCAAAAAAAAGATGAGATGAAAAAAAATCCTTTATTCAGCAACCGTTTATATTTCATTATTGGTTTAATTCCTGAAATCCCTTCTTGACGAAAGAACCGAATAATGCAAATCCTTTCCTATTAGCAGGGGAGTCGGTAGATCTGTTATCAGTCATTACCCTAAGTGGATTTTTTAGCCTCATGTCTAATAATATGATAATAGATCGTATTCGTAAATGAGAAAGTAAGCCATGCGGGGTTTTTAACCGGCAAATTCTAAAAGGATCGACCTTAAATGATGCCTATAAATATCGGATTTGTATCAACCCGATTTGCGGGAACCGATGGCGTCACGCTGGAAGCCAGTAAATGGGCGGAAGTATTGAAACGATCCGGGCACCAACATTTTTGGTTTGCCGGGCTTCTGGACCGCAGTCCTGAAAGAAGTTTTCTGGTACCCGAAGCTTATTTTCAGCATGAAAAAAACCGCTGGATCGACACACAGATATTCGGGAAAAAAAGGCGTGATCCTGCTGTCAGCGATGCAATAGCTGACTTAAAAGCCCGCCTGAAGAAACAGCTCAATGAATTTATCCGCGCCTTCAACATCCATCTGCTGGTTGCTGAAAATATTCTGACCATTCCGTTGCACATCCCATTCGGCATCGCGCTGACCGAAATCATTGCCGAAACACAGATTCCCACCATCGCCCACCATCATGATTTTTACTGGGAAAGAACCCGCTTTGCGGTCAATGCTGTCGGGGATTATCTCAGAATGGCGTTTCCGCCCAAGCTACCCGGTATCGAGCATGTGGTCATCAATTCGGCCGCTCAGGAGGAGCTCGCCCTGCGGACCGGCATTTCCTCTATTATCATTCCCAATGTGCTGGATTTCCAGAACCCGCCCCAAGTCAATGAAAAGCAAACCGAAGCCTTCTGGCAGTCCATCGGGCTGCAAAAAGACGATGTTAAAATTGTACAACCAACACGCATCATCCAGCGCAAAGGGATCGAACATGCCATCCAATTGGTTGAAGAGTTGAACGATCCCCGCTATAAGCTGATCATATCTCATGAAGCCGGCGACGAAGGATTTGAATATGCGGAATGGCTCACTCTAGACGCCAGACAGCGCGGCGTCGACCTGCGCCTGGTCAACATCCATATGTCCGATCCCATGAATCCGGATGTGAACCACAAAGAAACCTATTCACTCTGGGATGTTTATCCGCACGCAGATTTAATCACCTACCCGAGTTTATATGAGGGTTTCGGTAATGCATTTTTGGAGGCCGTTTACTTTAAAAAACCGCTGCTGATCAATCGCTACGCTACTTTTGTGCAGGATATCGAGCCGAAAGGATTTGATTTAATTGCGATGGATGGATATCTGACGCGCAAAACGGTGTCAACTGTCAAAACAATTTTAAATACGCCTGCGCGTCGGTCACAGATGGTAAACACCAATTACGAAGTCGCCGCACAGTATTACTCTTATGCCGTGCTCCGCAGGTGGTTGAATATCATGTTGACCAATTTTTTCGGCGCGGACCCATAGTCCACCGGAACTTTCAATTCCGACCCGATATAAAAACGGAATTTACGATTCCGATTTTATTATCAATCATTCCAAATGGTTATAAACCGACTCCTCCCACTGCCGCCACCGGTTCGTGTTCAGCTGTTGTTTTCGGAACAGGCAGTTCTCTGAAATTAGTTAAGAAATTCATTATTAATAATTATATCAATTAGTTATAAATTTGGCACAACAGTTGCTCTATGCTGAAAGTGACGCTGCATGCTCGTCACCGAGCAGAAAGCGGACACGCGCCGCGGCTCGCCCATACCGTGCATGCGTATCCCCTACAAATCAGGTATGGGCGAGTTCGCCATTATGAATTTTAGAATGGGCCAAAACGAAAGTGACCGGTCAATTTTTTGCTCAAATTATCCTGAAAAGAACTGCTAGAAACAAAAACATAGGGAGAAAGTTTTCATGCAGGCACGAAATAAAATGTTAATTTCCGGCGTTTTGTGTTTTACCGCAGCGTTTTTGGTTTATTCACATGTTGTTTTCGCAGCCGAGATTACCATCGTCGGAGAGGTGAACGACACCTTTCAAATTGTAGCCAATAACACCATCTATGAGGTTGCCGAAACACCGATGGGGGATGATCTGGTAAAAAACTATATCGCCGAAAAGGTACAGGTAACCGGAACGGTGGAAGAAAAAGATGACATGAAAATAATCACCGTAAAATCATTTAAGATTGTACCGGAGTAAAACAACGTTTCAAGGCGTTAATTATTTCCAAGCTGTAGAATTCATCCGGATTCGGTGGAGGTGCGTTTTGCGTATCAGAAAAAACAAGAGGGCACCCGGCCCTCCGCCCATAGAGGGAATTGTCATGCCTTCGAGATGGAACGAGCAGGGCAAACCGGCTCGAATTGCACTCCATACGGACGACCGTAAGGAATATGAAATCGACTTTAGTGGTGCCGGCAAGGAATTGTTGGATTTGACTTATAAAAAAGTGGCCGTTCAGGGAAAACTCAGACAGCAACTCAATGGCCGCACAATTCTTTGTGTTCGCCGCTATCAAATCATAGAAGACAATGCCGAAAACAGCGTGTCGGATGCCCAGATGGTCTGATTGCTGTGGGCGTTTGGTAATTTTATCACCCCAAATCAGTATCGTGTCCAAGACATAATTGATAAAATGAGAGCCGGCCATGTCATTTTCTGAGCCCGTTTTTAAGCGGGGTCGGAAACAACATGACCGTTTGACAATTTGAGCGCAGGTATCTTCCGATCAAGATCCGGACAATATTGTAAATTACTTCTGGATCGGCACACAAAGAGAGGGCACCGGTGAAAAGACAAACTTATTTTCTGAATAAGTACCGGCCGGAAGATTCATCTGATGAATCCGACGACTACTCCGATCCCGGTTTAAATGCGCCCAAGCGAAGTCCGATGCGGCGCAAAGAAAAATTCAAAGACAAAGATAAAAAACCAGAAGGGAAACATAAGGATCGCAAACGAAATGACCGCAGCTCGATAAGATATGACTTTGAATGATAGGAGGGACGAGCCATGTACGATTCTGACAGGAAATATCTTTCCCGGTTTGCGCTGGATCCGGAGACGGAATACGGCAGCGAAGATTTATATGCATTCGATTTATCCCCCCATGGTTTTTACGACGATGCCCCGGAACCGCTTGATGATGAAAAACTGGATGCAGAAGATTTTATATTGGAAGATGACTTCCTTTTTGAAAAATAAACCGGAATCAAAATCAACCAAAGCAGATGGGACCTCTGAAAATGGAAGAAACTGATTTGCAATATTTTAGAGATCTTTTGACAGCGTGGCTGGAGGAATTAAGCCACTCTGCCGGCAATACGGTTGAAGGCCTATTGAATTTCGAAGCGATTTCAGCCGATTATCTGGATTGTGCCACTTTTGAATCTGATAGAAGCACAGCGCTTCGTATCCGCGACCGCGAAAGCATGCTCATCAAAAAAATTCGCCAATCCCTGGGAGACATCGAAAATGGAGAATACGGAATCTGTGAAGATTGTAGCCGGGAAATTGCAATCGAGCGGCTGAAGGCCAGGCCGATTGCCAGACGCTGTATCACATGCAAAACCAAACAGGAAACATTGGAACGAATTTTGGGGTCGTGACGCTGCGGAGAATTCTGAAATGGAAAATGATTGGCCGCCCAGCATAATAGAAACTGAATTCGTCGATCACAAAGATCCGGAAAAAAAAGCAGTTGAGTGCGTCTGTCCGAAATGTGGTGAGCGCCATGTTTTGAATTTCCACTGGATCGGCAGAGGTGTACCCCGAAAATATTGTCTGCCCTGTAAAAACAACCTTTAAGCAGGGTGAAATTTAAATCTGTGAAAGGAGAGATAGATGAACAAAGCAGATCTTATTGCCGAAGTTGCCAAAGTCGTCAGCACCAAAAAGGAAGCCCAGGATGCCGTAAATTCAATATTTACCTGCATACCCAAAGCCATGAAAAAAGGGCACCCGATCACCATTGCAGGATTCGGTACGTTCAAGGTGGCCAAAAGAAAAGCGCGAATGGGTCGCAATCCCAAAACCGGCGAGGCCATAAAGATAAAAGCCTCAAAAGCACCGAGGTTTGTTGCCAGCAAGATGTTAAAAGATTTCCTGAATTAGGCCCCGGGGCAAATTGATATCTGGTTTTTAAGATTTCTATCAATCAGGCAGATCAAAGGCCTATCTTTCGATAAATTCGTCATATCAGCGGCAGTACCAAAAGGTTCTGCCGCTGTATTTTTAACGCGTTGAAAGAGCGCTCTAACATTCCCGCCTATAAGCGACTGCTATCTACGGAGTTGTGATGGATACGAAAAAGTTGCGGTATTCGCTGCTGATGCTTGTCGGAATTATCACCTTTGGCACCTGCGGATACTATTTTGTTGAGCACATGCCGCTGTTTGAGGCCTTCTACATGACGATCATCACCATTACCACGGTCGGTTTCGCGGAAGTCATACCGCTCTCGCAGAGCGGGCGCACCATAACGGTCATTATCATTGTCCTGGGCATCACTGCCGGTACCTATACGATCGGTGTGCTGGTCAGGGCACTGGTCGAAGGCGAGCTGGTCAAAATCTTCGGGAGGATAAAAGTGCAGAAACAGGTTTCCGAACTTAAAAATCATTTTATCATTTGCGGTTTTGGACGCATCGGTCGGATTGTTTGCAGCGAACTGAATGATGACAAAATTCGTTTTGTCATTATTGAACAGGATCCGACAGTCATCGAGCATATTGAAGCTCAAAAATACCTTTACCTGGATATGGATGCAACAACTGAGGAGGCGTTGGAGCAGGCCGGTATTATGAAAGCCAAAGGAATTGTGACCGCAGTCAATTCAGATGCCAATAACGTTTTTATCACGATGACCGCCAAAAGTCTTCGCCCGGATGTTTTTGTCCTGGCCCGAGCGTCAGAAGAGCAAAACGAAGCCAAGCTGTTTCGCGCCGGCGCAACCCGGGTCGTATCGCCGTACCTGATCGGCGGAAGACGTATTGCCCAGATGCTCAAAAAGCCAACGGTGGTGGACTTTATTGATTGTGCCATGATGGGTTCACATCTGGATTTGATGATGGAAGAAGCCGCCATTGGGGATAATTCCAGTTTGATTGGCAAAAGCCTGATTGACAGCTATCTCAGAAGAGATTACGGTGTCATCATCGTGGCCATCAAAAAACTAACCGGGGACATGATTTTTAACCCGTTGCCTTCACAAGCGCTCGAAGCCGGCGATGTTATTGTGGTCATAGGGAAAAAGGAAGATCTAAAACGCATGAACACGATTTTGTAAATGATGAAAATGAAAAGACAAAAATTACAACCCACAGCCATAATTGGTTGGAAGGAATGGATCGAGTTGCCCGGACTGCATATACCTGCCGTTAAAGCCAAAATCGACACAGGGGCGCGCACTTCGGCCCTGCATACCTTCAGCCTGGAAGAGTTTCAAGCCGACGGCCAACAGATGGTCAGATTCGGTATCCATCCGCTGCAACGCAGAAAAGATATCGCATGCTTTTGCGAGGCGCCTGTGCTGGCGCAAAGACGGGTGAAGAATTCGGGTGGCCATTATGAAAAGCGCTATGTAATTCAGACAACCGCAAAATTAGGGGCTGTGTCCTGGTCGATCGACATTACGCTGACAAACAGAGATCCGATGCTGTTCAGGATGCTGCTGGGGCGCAAGGCGGTGGAAAACAGATTCTTGATCCATCCGGGCAGATCCTATTTAACCGGCAGAGCGTTAGCAAAATCATATCAAATTAAAAAGAGACAAAAGGCAAAAAAATGAAAATCGGCATCCTTTCCCGAAAGCCTGAACTTTACTCGACTCGAAGCCTTGTTGAAGCTGCCGGCAAACGGGACCATGAAGTTCATATAATCAATCCACTGCGATGCTATATGAACATCACTTCTCATCACCCGGCCATCCATTATAAAGGTGAAAAATTAGAAGGCTTCGATGCAATTATTCCGCGCATCGGCGCTTCAATCACATTTTATGGTACTTCGGTGGTGCGGCAGTTCGAAATGACGGATGTCTTTTGTCTGAACGAATCAGTCGCCATCAGCCGCTCGAGGGACAAGTTGCGCAGTTTGCAGCTGCTGGCTCGAAAAGGCATTGGCCTGCCGGTGACCGGCTTTGCCCATTCAACCATCTTTACCGATGATCTCATCAATATGGTCGGCGGCTCACCGCTGGTGGTCAAGATGATCGAAGGCACGCAGGGTGTCGGCGTTGTACTTGCCGAAACGCAGAAAGCGGCCCAAAGCGTTATCCAGGCCTTTCGGAGTTTAAAGGCCAATATTCTGGTGCAGGAATTCATTCGGGAATCCAGCGGCACTGACATTCGTTGTTTTGTCATCGGAAATAAAGTTGTGGCCGCCATGCTGCGCAGGGGGCCCAAAGGCGAATTCCGTTCCAATCTCCATCGAGGAGGGCGTGCCGAGCAAGTGCGCATAACGCCCGAAGAGCGTTCAACAGCAACCCGGGCTGCTAAAATTATGGGGCTGAGGGTGGCCGGTGTCGATATGCTCAGGTCAAATCACGGTCCGGTCGTCATGGAAGTCAACTCTTCACCGGGTCTGGAAGGTATAGAGAAAACCACCGGCAAAGATGTGGCCGGCATGATTATCGAGTATATCGAAAAAAATGCCGCACCCGGAAAAACGCGTACCAGAGGCAAAGGATAATGCGTGCGCCTATATCGATAGCGGGCACAAAGATAAAGCCCGGCCAGCAGGCCGTGATCCAGGTGCCGGTGGCCCGACTGTATACCCATACGGAAATGACGATGCCGATCCACATCATACACGGCCGCAAAGAAGGCCCGCGCTTGTTTGTGAGTGCGGCCATTCACGGGGATGAGATCAACGGCACCGAGATTGTCCGGCGATTGATGAAACTCAAAAAAATCAAAAAGCTGAAAGGTACGCTCATTACAGTACCGGTGGTAAATGTATATGGGTTTTTGCAACAGTCGCGTTACTCCCCGGATCGCCGTGATCTAAATCGCTTCTTTCCCGGATCAGAAAAAGGCTCATTGACATCTCAGCTGGCGAATATATTTATGGATGAAATCGTGTCCAACAGCACTCACGGCATCGATTTACACGCCGGTTCCAACCATCGCACCAATCTGCCCCAGATTCGAGCAAACACGGAGGATCCGGAAACGCTTCGTCTTGCAGAAGCTTTCCGTGTCCCGGTTATTATTAACGCTAACATCCGCGATGGTACCCTGCGACAGGCCGTTGCCGAGCAAAACATTCCTTTTCTGTTATACGAGGCGGGCGAGGCACTGCGCTTTGATGAGATTGCTATTAGAGCCGGTATCCGTGGCATTTTGTCGGTTATGGAATCCATCGGGATGCTCAGGCGCAGCCGGGCGCGCAAGACGAATATCGAGCCGTTGATTGCCAATGCCACCACCTGGGTTCGCGCACCGGCTTCGGGCATTCTGCACATGAATGTCCCACTGGGCGCGAGGGTAGGCAAAAACAACAAAATCGGTGTCATTGCCGACCCTTTTGGCACCCGTGAAGCCGTGATTGAATCTCCTGTATCCGGAATGGTTATCGGTCGGCTGAATTTGCCTCTCGTTCATCAGGGCGATGCAGTGATTCACATTGCTCAAATCGACCGCCTCGCCGGTATTGAGCCCACCATATCGGATTTTAAAGAAGATATCATTGGTGAGAGTTAGATATTGGTGAAACGGTGGGTCGAGTCTCAGCGATGTGCAAAACATTCGGCCCAAAAAGTTTGAGAATTATTGTTAGGATTTCTCTCAGCTTTTAACCAAATCGCCATGCCCTGTCCACCGTGTGCCATGCCTGGTTTCAGTGGCTAACACAGCACATCCATAGGATCGCCTTTCAGAAAATAAAAATTTTGTAACCGAATACCATCGGCTGGTTCTTTAGGGGCAAAAATTCAAAAAGTAGCTGAAATGAAAATATTTTTCACCTGAAAGGAGTTCAAATTGGGGCAAGACATTTCAAGGAGAGCTTTTCTAAGGGGCGGAATCGCCGCTGCGGCCGGGGTGGCAGCCGGCAGCATCCCGGGTGCCGCTGCCGCGGCACGACCGGAAGAAAAAACACAACTGGCCACCCTGCTGGACATCAGCAAATGCATCGGATGCGGTGCCTGTGTTGAAGCCTGCCAGGAAACCAATGCCCATAAATATCCGAATCCCCAAAAACCTTTCCCCAAAATGTATCCGGACAGGGCCAAGGTATCCGACTGGTCCGACAAACAGGATGTTACCGATCGGCTAACGCCTTACAACTGGCTGTATATTCAGCATGCCAGTGTCGATATGAACGGTGAAGAAACCGAATTGACCATTCCGCGCCGCTGCATGCATTGCGTCAACCCCCCGTGTGTTAAGCTGTGCCCCTGGGGCGCCGCCAAACAGCTTGAGAACGGTATATCCAGAATAGACCCGCAAATCTGTCTGGGGGGCTCCAAATGCAATGCGGTTTGCCCCTGGGACATCCCGCAACGCCAGACCGGCGTAGGGCTGTATCTGGATATCCTGCCCAATTTTGCCGGCAACGGCGTGATGTTCAAATGCGACCGCTGCTACGACCAGATTGAAGCAGGACGGCTGCCCGCCTGTATCGAAGCCTGCCCGGAGGATGTTCAAACCATCGGGCCGCGCGATGACATCATCCAAAAAGCCCGTCAACTGGCCAAAGAAACCAACGGCTATATCTACGGTGAAACCGAAAACGGGGGGACCAACACCCTTTACGTTTCGCCGGTACCTTTCGAAAAACTGGAAGCCGCCATTGAAAAGGGCAAAGGCAAACCGCATCTGGCCGCCGTTTCCGATCGCATGGCGGATGCCAACAATCTGGCCGCCGCTATGGTGATCGCGCCCCTGGCCGGTATCGCGGCCGCCGCCAGGAAGATTTACAACTATGCCCAAAAATCAAACAAGAGTAAGGAGCGTGCCTGATGACAGCTGCTGCCGTTTCGCCGGCCCATTCAAACCGCCAAAATCGCTCGATGCGCTACCTGTATGTGCTGACCGTATTTTTCATGGCCCTGACCGGCTTTGGCCAGATGCCGATCTACAAACGCTACTACCTGTCGGATATCCCCGGATTCGGCTGGCTGGCCAATTTTTGGACGACGCGCTATGTGCATTACGCCGGAGCCGCCCTGCTGCTGGCGATTGTTGCCTACATGCTCGTTCAGCATGTCATTTTAATTCGTGCCCGGCGCAAGATAGCGCTGAGCGGATACTTGCGAGGAGTCCTGCTTGCGGGCATCGTGCTGACCGGCGTTTTATTTGTCATTAAAAATTTCGCAGTTTTCGTCTTTTCGCCCGAATTCATTATTGCCCTAAACCTCAGTCATCTGGGTTTTGTCATGATATTTTTGCTGGTCAACCTTTACTGCCTGATTTTCAAAAAACAGTGGACAAAGGCCCGCTGAGATCTTATACCATACGAGGAGTATGAATATGAAAGATATCATCATTATGCTGGCCATTGTAGGCGTCTGGTATCTCCTGCAGGCCTATATCCTGCCTAAACTGGGCATTTCGACCTGACTGAAGGATTCTTGTCAGGTGACAAGCAATCATGACAGCACCCAAGCGAGCGAATCGCAAAAAGATAAAAGATAAAGATTTTGAGCTCATACAGGCCATCAATTCAGGCCAATACGATCGCTTCCCGGATCTTGTCAAACGTTATGAGCAAAAGCTATACAATTTCAGCCTTCGAATGTGCCGGGATGCAGCCGATGCCGAAGACACGGTTCAAGAAACCTTTTTAAATGTCTTCAAATACCTGAAAGATTTCCGCTACGAGACGAAATTTAAAAACTGGCTTTACCGGGTGGCCGCCAGCACCTGTATCAAAAAAAGACGCAAATCCAAATTTGCCCCTGAACGGGAATTATCCCTGGATGAGTTTTACCCTCAGAGTGAAGTTGAGGTTCCCGATCGGGTTCCCGAGTGGGCGCGGATGCCCCTGGATAAACTGCTGAACGATGAGCTTTTAGACAAGATTAGCGAGGCCATTTTTACGCTTCCGGAAAAGTATCGACTGGTCATCGTATTGCGCGACATTGAGGGGTTTAATACGGCCGAAACGGCCCAGATCCTGAATTTATCGGAAGCCAATGTGAAGGTTAGACTGCACCGGGCACGCTTATATTTAAGGGACAGGTTGAAAGGATATTTTGAAAATGAATAAGGACGAGCACGATCACAGGCACTGCCTGGAACTTTTTGAAAAACTATCCGAGTATCTGGATAATGAATTGGACGAAGTCACCTGCCGGGAAATCGAAAAACATGTCAAAGAATGTGTTCCCTGCTTCGTGTGCCTGCAGACGCTCAAACGAACAATTGACATTTGTAAACAGACCGAAAACCGGTCGGTACCCGAAGATTTTTCAAAAAAATTACAAGAGGCGATCCAGAATATGCCCAAATCCCCGGCTGCCGGATAAACCGGTGTGATGTCCCTTATTTAAGCTGAAATAAACAGTTTGGTTCTTTAACCCTTCTTTCCCATCGAATTTGTGTTAATATTCCAAATTTCAAGCACCAGATTCCAATTATACCGCTTGTCATAATAATGTTCTGAAAAAAGGATGGCGGCATAATTGGTCTTCGCTTTCAGCTTCGCCCCAACATGGTGGT
>JASFIG010000068.1:0-15692 GCA_050122795.1 Desulfobacterales bacterium | reverse complement strand
TGAGGACCGCATCGGCATGTTGATGAACCACCTCAGGGTAAAAGCGGCCCAAGAGCCCACCGGTCGTGTCCCCGCCAATGCCGCTGTTAACAACCTTGATTTTCAGGCAGCTGGCAACCCGGGACGCCCAGGTAGACGGTCGGTCCAAATCGGAAGCTTCTATCAGACTGTCGCCGTGGCATATCAATGTCTTTTTCTTTGTTCCCATAATCCCTGAAGCCGCTTAAAATAATGTTCACCACGAAAGCACGAAAGGCCCCCGGTTAAACCGTAAAAAGGTTTAAGCGGGCAAGCGAAAACACGAAAAAAGAAAACGAGAATTTCGTGCTTTTTAAACTTCGTGTTTTCGTGGTTTGCTAAATCATTTGCGCCATTTAAAAATAAAATCTTTTACCTGTTGCAACAGCGGTTTGCGGATACGGACCTTCAAATAAAGGTCACCCGTCCGACCGCCGCCTTTACCGTCTTCACCCATGCCTGCCAGCCGGATTTGCTGATCGGCCTTGGTGCCGGCTGGAATTTTAACTACCAGTTTCTTGTTTTTCTTGCGCAGATAATAGGCATACGGGCCGCCCCGGCGGGCGAGTTCAGGGTCCAACCAGACCGTATCGTAAATGTCGGCACCGTCTTCGGGAAATTCGATTCCGCTAAATTGCTTCAATAAAAAGCGGGTGAGTTTCCCGACGGCGCCCTGCAGGGCTTGACCGCTTTGATTCGTCCCGCTGCCCTGGCGGGGCATCCTAAAGAAATAGCTGTTGGCAAAAAAACCGGGCTTACGAAACTCATAACGCTGATACCCCTGCCCGTAAAACTCTTTGAAAATTTCATCAAATCCTCTGAGTCCGAATGCGCGGGCCATCTGTTCCAACACCTGGTTGATATCGGAGCCGCTGAAAATATCCTGTTCGGAGTAAGTTTGTCTGAACTGGCTGTAGGCGGATGAACCGAATTGCTGCCGCAGGGTGTCGTATTCGCGACGTTTGTCCGGGTCCGACAGAACGGCATAGGCCTCATTGACGCTTTTCATTTTTTCGGCCGCCGCCGGGTTCTTGTCATTGCGGTCCGGGTGGTATTGAAATGCAAGCTTGCGGTAGGCATCTTTGATCTGCTTGGCGCTCGCCTTCTGGTCCACCCCCAAAATCTGATAATAGTCATTTTGCGACATACGTTTATGGATACCTAAATCTGTGTCTGAAAGGTTGATATAAAAAATACCACGAAATCACGAAAGAGCGAAAACACGAGAAAAATATTTCGTGCTTTTTAAATTTCGTGTTTTCGTGGTGAACGTCAGCTGTTCTGGGTTAACTCGGATTGATAGCGCTTGGCATCACGACAGCCGTCTTTATTGCCCAGTTGACAGGCGGTATTGGCATTTTCAAAGGCTTTTTGCAGGTCTCCCTTATTGAAATACACCCGACCGCGCATATAGTGGGCCCAGCCGTTATCGGGTTTCAACTCAATGGATTTGTCCAGATGGTTAAGACTTTCATCAAATTTATTACGGCGCATAAACAACCAGCCGAGATTATCATAAGCCGGACCGTAGCCGGGGTTTATTTCCACCACTCGATTCAAATCCGTTATCGCATTGTCAAACTGATCCATTCGAATATAGGTGCGGGCCCTCCAAAACCAGGCTTCAAAATTTTGCGGGTTGGTCTCAATCGCCAGACTGAATGCAGCCAGAGCTTCCTTGAGGCGATTTTCCTTGTAATAGTTATAACCCTGGCGCAGGTGTTTTTGAGCCTGGCTGGCCTGCTTGTTTTTGGGCTGGCGCTCTTTTTTAATTTGCCCCCAGACAGATTTACCGTATTCAACAACGTCATCGGCCAGTTCGGCGATCATTTTCAGCGGCTGGCTGAATGTGTCCTGCTTTATACCCCTGGAAACGGTCACACCGATGACAATCAATGCGCATAGCACTCCTGCAAAGACACCGAGGGCCACATAATCTTTGCGGCCTTTTTCCATCGGCCTGGTGGACAATACCGGAGACATGTCATACTTCGGCTTGCGGCTGGACGTGTCCCTCGCAGCCGTCCCAGGACGCCCTGCAGTTAGCACTTCAACCCGCCCGGTATCTTGCTCGATATTCAGCTTGGCCCCGCAGTTGCTGCAAATGATCCGGGTTATCGGCCCAACTGTGCTGTCCTCGGGAATATCGCCGGTGGTTTTGCATTTCGGACATATGTAATTCATATGCATCTCCTTTGATGTTCCCGGTTTTCAATTAGCCGGCTGATACCACGAAAAACGGTATATTGCCATTGAGCCGGTCAATCGTATTTTCATTTAGTTTTAATCGTGCGGGCAAATGGGTCAACGGGCCAACGGGCTCAACCCAAACCCCAACTAAATATAATACGTATATGATCTTCTGTCTTCTTTCAACCGGCTTAGCGGATTTGGCAGCAGCCGCTCATGCGACCTCTTTTTTCTCTTTTACCAGATAGATTGCGGGCAGGCTGGTTACGGTCACCAGTCCTTTGATGATGATATTGGCCCAAAAAATGGACCAGACCACCGAATGCGGCAGTGTGAAACCAAATGCCAGCCAGCAAAAAATCAGGCTGTCCATGGGGATGCTGACCGCATTGCTGGTGAGCACCCGTGCCCACTGGTATCTTCGCGTAATACGTGTCACCCAGAAGTGGTACACTTCCGTATCGATGAGCTCGGCGATGACTTCCGCAATAATACTGGCAACAACGATGCGCCACACCGGGCCCAGAATGCTCGCAAATTCCCGGCCCAGCCCCCAGGCGGCATCCTGCGGCAGCCAGGCGGCAAATTGAAAAAAAGCTGCCATGAACAAATTGATGCCGGCTGCCAGGATAATGACGGTGCGGGCAACTTTTTTCCCGAGCTGCTTATGGACCAGATCGCGAATGGTAAACGTCAAAGGATAGATAAATGTACCGGCGTCAATACTGAAGCCTGCAATCCGGGCAATCTTGAGACTGCCGATGTCCGACAGCAGCTGGGCGGCCATATACACGGCAATGATGACCACTGCGGAGGTGGCGATGTGATCTTCGGCGCCGGAATTTGATAACTCTGTATCCATGCAAAATTCAGCTAATCGCTTTATGTGGTAAGTGAAGACCCGGCAAATTGGGAGATAACCAGCCAGGCCTTGGCGTCAAATTTAAGCGTCGTATCCTTTAGCAGCGCCTGCGCCTCTGCGGGTGAAACGAGCAGAATTTCAATCAGCTCGGAAGCTGTGTTTTCTCTGGTTGATGGCGCACCCTCACAGTCCACATAGACCATGGACACGGATTCGTCAGTCATGCCGGCGGACGAATAAATCGGCGGGCTGATTTTTTTAAATCGTTTGACGGTTAAACCGGTTTCCTCCCTTAATTCGCGGCGGGTGGCCTGCTGAGCGGATTCACCCTGATCGACCAGACCGGCGGGGAAGCCGTATTCATAGTCATTTAACGGCACCCGATATTCACGCAGGATGACCATTTTGTTTTCTTCGGCATGAAACGGCACGATTACGACCGCATCCGGCTGCCGGTAATCGCCGCTGACGCATTTGGGTTCCTTCTGGCGGGTCACAATCTGCCAGGATTTTTCTTCCCCGGTTTTGGCGCTATAGTTTACATCAAACAAATTCAACCAGCGCCCGGTGGTCATTTTCTTCAAGCCCCTTATTTTTAACTTCATGGATCTCATGGCTTTCGATATTAAGATTTGATTTGCAGACCGTTGCAGCTGTATGCGGATTGCAGCGGTCAGGATGGCGCCTCACCTGATTTGCGAAGCAAAAGGGCCCAGTCTGCAGCCACCATTTCTTGAATCTGTGAGATATCGGCTTCACTGAGATGGTCAAAGCGCTTCTGGGTTTGCAGATAGTCTTTAACCGGGCGATTCCCTTTATAATTGAGGGTGTAGCGGATGCCATCTTCAATTTCGTAAAGCGGAAACACATTGGTCTGCACGGCCAATCGTGCAATTGTAACGGACATATCCGAAGGCGCGCCCCACCCGGTGGCACAGGAGGCAAAAATATGAATGAACCGCGCACCGCCTTTGCTGGCTTTGGCCTTTTCAAATTTGGCCGTCAGATCTTCGGGAAAAGCAATGCTGGCGGTGGCGGCATATGGAATCCGATGGGCCGCCATGCTTTCCATGATGTTTTTTTTACGCGTCTTTTTCCAATTCTGTCCGGGGGTGGTGGTCGTGCGCACGCCGAATGGAGTCGAAGAGCTGCGCTGTACGCCGGTATTCATGTAGGCCTCATTGTCGTAGCAGACAAAAATACAATCCTCATTGCGCTCCACTGCACCGCTCAGTGACTGGAAGCCGATGTCAAATGTGCCCCCGTCACCGGCCCATGAAACGACAGTGGTGTCTGTGTCCCCTTTGAGGTCCAGAGCCGCCCGCACACCGCTGGCCGCAGCACCGGCAGTGGCAAAGGCCGTATGCAGGATGGGGACCTCTACGGCCGAGTGCGGGTAAGGTCCCACAATAATTGAGGCGCAGCTGGCCGGGATGACCATTATGGTTTTTTCGCCCAATATCTTCAATGCAAACTTCAGAGCGATGGCAGCGCCACAGCCGGGGCATCCAAGATGGCCCGGCTTAAAGTAATCTTTTTCCGTCATGCCAGATTGTGCCATGATGCAACCGTTTCCGGATCAAGGCCGATCCAACTGTTTTCTGCCGGCGGGCTGTCGTTATTTTTGGTTTGCCAGTAAATATCCTCAATTGTTTCCGGGGTGACATCACGCCCCCCCAGGCCTGCCACGTAGCCAAAAATTTGGGGTGGCGATTCAGCCCCGTACATAGCAGCGCGAATTTCCTGGGCAAAGATACCAGTGGCACCGAATGAGCAGTTGCGATCCACCACCGCCACCTTTTGTTTGCCGTTGAGAGTCTGTCTGAATGAATCGACGGGAAAAGGACGAAACATTTTTAGTTTGAACAGTCCGGCGCGCTCGCCTGACGCGCGCAGGCGTTCCACCGCCTGGCGACAGGTACTGACCGTCGTGCCGGCGGTGACAAAAATGATATCGGCATCTTCACAATCAACCGCTTCAGCCAGGCGGGGATGACGGCCGAAAATGCCGCTAAAATCCTCCGCCATACGGCCAAACATGAGCGGGACCTGCTGCATGGCGGTCTGGATATTATACCGCATTTCCATGTAAGCCTGCGGGGGGACAAATTGATTATAGGCCACCGGATTTTCAATATCGAGCTGAAAGCGCGGCGACAATGGCGGCAAAAACGCGTCCACCGAATTCTGCTCCGGGATATCAATCGGCTCGTAGGTGTGGGACAGGAAAAATGCATCCAAAACGATCATAACCGGCAGGTTGACCGATTCGGCCAGACGATAGGCCAGCAGGGTGGTATCGAGTACATCCTGGCTGTCTTCGCAATACAGCTGAATCCAGCCGGTATCGCGCTGGCTGAGGCTGTCGGTTTGATCCAGCCAGATGTTCCATCCGGGCCCCAGCGCGCGATTGACATCCGCCATGACGATGGGCAGGCGCGCAGCCGATGCCCAGTGCAACAGCTCATGCATATAGGCCAGGCCGTGTGAAGAGGTGGCGGTGAAAACACGTACACCGTTGCTGGCCGCACCGATGACAGCCGCCATGGCCGAGTGCTCGCTTTCCACACATATAAAACGGGCGTTTAGGGTTCCATTGGCGCAGTATTCGGATATCATTTCAACAATATGGGTTTGCGGTGTAATCGGGTAGGCTGCGACCACCTGAACTTTTGCCAGACGCACTGCTTCTGAAACTGCCTGACTGCCTTCAGTGACCTGTTTCATAGCTCTTCCTCCTTCAACGCCATGGCATTGCGGGGACATTCTGCCACGCACAGACCGCATCCCTTACAATAATCCAAGTTGATCGTGCGCTGCTCATTTTCGATGACCACCGACATGTCGGGGCAATACAGCCGGCAATAGTCGCATGCATTGCAGATGCCGCAGTTGAAGCATCGCTGAGCTTCCGTCAATACCGTCTCTTGCGATAGCGTTGCCGCAACCGCCAAAAATGACCGAATCCGATCTTTGGCCGGTGCGATCGGTGCGCTAAGCCGTGCCGCGGTTTTGAAATAATGGGTGTTGATCTCATCGGCGGAAACGATATGCGGATTGCGCTCTTTGCGAGTATGGCCAAGATATATGGCCATCGAGACAGCGGGTCCAGGGCCCACCCGGCAGTTGGCTACGGTTTTTTTAACGGCGTCAGCACCGGATGCAAAGTAACTATCCAGCGCAATGGCCGCCTGTTTGCCGGACGCGATGGCATCGCTGACGCTTTTGACGCGATTGGTGAGGTCACCGCCATAGATAATGGGTGTATCGGATGCTATCAGCGTGCAATGGCTCAGGCGTATGGATGCACGATCAGACGGTACATGCTGCCAGGGCTTGGCCGGTTCAGCGCCGATGGCGGTAAAAACATGGTTGACCTGCAATGTTTCGAAGCCATCTCCGTCGGGCACGACCCGGGCGCGGCCCTTAATTTCCGTGGCGCTGACCTTCATTTTTTGCAGGCGAACGGAACATACTGAATTTGTAGCTGACGGGTTGCCGGCGGCATCTGCAATGCCCACCGGCGCCAGAAGCGTTCTGAGTTTGACGCCTTCGTCCAGGGCCATCTCTACTTCAGGATCGAAGGCGGGCATATCCTGTCTGCGCCGGCGGTAAACGATGATCGGTTCAAGGCCCAATCGCACCAGAGAGCGCGCCACATCGACAGCGGTGTTTCCGCCGCCAATAACGGCAGCTGTGCCGGCCAGCGAAACAGTTTCGTCGGATCGCAATCGGTTCAAAAACTGCAGTCCGTCTTTGGCTCTATGCGCGCCCTCGATTTTAAGATCAATTGCCCGCCCATACCCGCAGGCGACGAGAAGAGCATCGTATTGGGTTTTGAACCTTTCCAGCATTTGAGAGGAAACCGCTGTGTGGCAATGAATGCTGACACCCCGGTCTTTGATACGATCGATTTCCTTTTCCAACACTTCTTGCGGCAACCGATAGGATGGTATCCCCCAGCGCAGAATACCGCCGGGTGCAGCCGAGGTTTCAAATATATCGCAACCATAGCCCAGCAGGGATAAAAAGTAAGCCGCCCCCAGACCCGCCGGCCCCCCGCCGACAATGGCCACTTTTTTGCCGGTGGACGGCAATGGCTTGACCGCAGCAGGCTGCGGCTCGGCGGACAGAGCGTCGCCGATAAATCGTTCCAGATGATGGATGGCAATCGGCGCATCCAGCTGGGCTCGATTGCAGGCATTTTCGCACGGGTGAAAACAGACATGCCCGCAGATCGCCGGAAAGGGATTTTCAATCACAATGGTTTGCCAGGCTTCTGTGATCAGGTTCTGTGACAGCAGCAGCTCGATGCGCGCGATATCCTCCCCCAGGGGGCAGGCTGCGCTGCACGGGGCGGTTTTTTCATCATACAACGGATGCACGTAGCGCCATGAGCCGGTCTTGTTAAGCTCTGTTGAGGCCGAAGAGTGGGGCAGGAACAAAGGAATTTTGTTATCCGGTTGCGTATAATCTGTCATCGTTGCCCTGCTGTAAAAGAGAGGTCGGTAAGTTTTCCCATCCAATACCTGATGATTCATTCCGCCATCGATTTAGGAAAAGCTTCCCGACGCCCGGCTTGATCAAGTCTTAAATCCTTCATCTTCTTGCATCAAAATAACCTGCTCAAAGGCTTTTTGGGCCGCCTGAATATTATTAGCGGGTTTGGTGGCGATGTCGGCTTCAATCGCTTCTGAAATCATGTCCAGGGGCGGTTTGTTCATCATTTTGGCAAATGCGCCAATCATGGCGGTGTTGATAATGGGATGCGTTCGGGTTCCCAGGTCGCATTCAACGGCGATTTGGGTTGCATCGACCCATGCGAGGCGAAAGCGCTTATAGGCCTCTTTTTTCAGCGGCGGGCTCGCGGTGTTTAACAGGATCCATCCACCCGGCTTGAGCCCCTTGGTGACATCCACGTTCTGAAGCAATTTGGCGTCCTGAACAACCACATGATCGGGTGTGTACACGTTGTTGCGGGTCAAAATTTTCTGTTTATCCAATCTTAAATACGCTTCAACCGGTGCACCCCGTCTTTCAACACCGAACAACGGAAAGGTTTGCACATCATAGCCGGCCCTGAAAAAGGCTTTGGCCAGCAGGATCGAAGCCACCACCGTGCCCTGGCCGCCGCGACCGTGGAAACGAATTTCTTGCATTTTGGGTTCCTTTTTGCGGATGTAAACATCCGGCGCGAGTCCAAACGGCTCTCATACTATAATAAAACCGTACCCCTGTCAAAGCATCGTATGGGTTTTAGCGAAAGCCAGATAGTGATCCAACCTGCCGATTCATTTGAATTTACAGCTATAACAGAGGCTAAAGTATTGGGCCGGATTTGCCGATATGATTGATACCTGGATCTTGCAAGTTACAGTCAGTTTAATTCGTTTGCACCGATTTGACAGAATACCTGTAATCAAAATAATTGCCCAATTGCGGATGTTGCTACCAGGGGGTAAAGATGGCCAGCTCACTGCGGAGAACCGACATAAAAGATTCATCATCAGATTATGCTGAAAAACGTTCCGGTCAGGACCGGCGCACGCATCGGTTTCCGAAATTTAAATACTTGCTATTCTCCGGGCGACGGGCCAAAGTCCGCCGCAAGGAAGATTTGCAACATACGTTCTATTTTGATCGATACAGTTCGCATCTTTTTGCAGCCATTGTTGCCATCCTGCTGCTGAGTGTTCTGGACGCCTTGCTGACACTGCATTTAATCGGCAAAGGTTCAACCGAATTAAACCCGGTCATGGCCTTCTTTCTCAGGTTCGGCCCTTTTGTCTTCATGGGGGCAAAATATTTTCTAACCTGTTTCGGCGTTGTTATTCTACTGCTATTAAGAAACGTTGTGCGCAAAAGATCGATTACCCATGCCCAGAATCTCTTTTCTTATATTATCGCTGCCTTCGCCACGGTAATTGTGTGGGAGCTGTATTTAATCTTTTTTGTGGTATCCTAAGTGTTCAAAATATGGTGAACATTTTTTTCCGGTTTGCCGGTTACACCGCTTAAGCCCGTTGAGCCCGGTAGCACAGGGAAAACATCGATACTTGTTTTTAAAGCGGCCAACGGGCTAACGGGAAACGGGCTCAACCCAATAATGCTGGTTGCCTTTTAAGTTTGCTGTATTGACATTTGATGAACAGCGACTATTATATTAAGAATTTTGATTAAAGGAGCTGTAGATGCCTATTTACGAATATCAATGCAAGGCCTGTTGTCATTGTTTTGAAGCTCTGATGTTGTCTTCCGGGGATCCGGAACCGGAATGCCCCGAATGCCAATGCGGGGATGTAGAGAAGCTGATGTCGGCAGGTTGTATCCGATCGCAGGGCATCCCATCCGGCTCGGGTGGCTTCAACGCGCCCGCCTGTAAGCCTTCCGGCTGAGGGATCTAGCTTTGATTACCTCAGTTTGAGGAAAATAAAATCGAAAAACAGTATGCGCCTGATTTTGTGGTCTTCAGATCTTAAGACGCTTTGCCCGCCGGGAAATCCTAAACCCAATAGCAACCAAAGTTTAACCGCCCGGTGTCGGTTTGCAGCACATAAAAACCAAATTGATATGGATACCCGTATTCAAAACTGCCTGAGGCCCTATCGTGACTTGCTGGCCCGGGTGGATCGCCTGTTAGACGATGTGCGCTGCAAATACCCTGCGGACATCGCCTGCCGCAAGGGCTGCGATTGCGGCTGCCGCAACCTGTCAATATTTCCCATCGAAGCCCTATCCATATTCATGGCGATGCAGGAACTGCCCGCTGAAGCAGCTGCCGCCATCAGACAACGGGCCGCAGCGCACTCGATCTGGAATTGTCCTTTGCTCGAAGACCGGGCGTGTGGTTTGTACCCTTTTCGGCCGATGATCTGCCGGACGCATGGCTTTGCCTTGCAGACAATTTACAATGGGCGTCGGTCCATCGGCTGTTGCCGGCGTAACTTTAAAAATCGTCCGGACATTCCACAGGATGCCGTTCTTGATCTGGATTGGATCAATAACTCGCTCAGAGCCGTCAATACGGCGCTCAAAGAGCGTCTTACCCAGCCGATGCCTGCTCGCCTGCCCATCGCTGCGGCGGTTCACCTTAGCATCGGCTAATCCCGGCTCAATATACTGGACATCGAGGCCTATGACCCGCGCGTTGTTACTTCAACTTCCGGTGCCGCGTCTGAACTACGGCGTACATACCGGCAATATCCCCCTGGGTGCAGCCTGTCTCAAACAGGCCGCCCGGCATGTGCCCGGAGCGCAGGTGGATATCCTGCCCGAAAGCATTGCCGCGTATCTTGCCGATGCGGCTCTGCTGGAAATACTGCTGGCGTATCAGGCAGACATCGTCGGATTTACGGTGTATTGCTGGAATCTGGAACGGTCGCTTTATTTTGCCCGAAAGCTAAAGGAACAATATGCGCCCCGCATTGTCTTTGGCGGCCCTGAAATCACACCGGACAACCAGGCGATAATCTCCGGTGCGGTCGATTTTTATGTGTATGGTGAAGGTGAGGCCTCTTTCCTTAACCTTCTTGAGGACCCGACAACCTGGCAAAAAAAAAGCGCCATGGAACCGGTCGGGACACTCTTTAAAAATAGTCCCAGCCCCTACTTGCAGAATTTGTTAGAGCCTGAAATTGAAAATGTCATGCTTCTGGAAACCCAGCGGGGCTGTCCCCACCGTTGCGGATACTGTTACTACAATAAATCCCATAAAGGTTTGTCATTTGTCGATGAGGTCCATTTGTTGCAGGGGGTCCAATGGGCGCTTGACCATCGTGTTAAAGAGTTGTATCTGCTGGATCCCTCCCTGAACGCCCATCCCGGGCTTAAAAATCTGCTGAAAAAGATCAGCAAAATAAATTCAGACCGGCGTCTTGAAATCATCAGCGAAATCCGGGCCGAAAGCATTGATGCCGAATTGGCCGAGCTGTTCGCGGCGGCGGGATTTACCTGGTTTGAGATCGGTCTGCAAAGCACCAACCCGCGCGCACTCCAGATTATGAAGCGACCCACCCGCCTGAAGCAATTTGCCAAAGGCGCACAGCTTTTGAAGCAAAACGGCATCGTGCCGGCCATTGATTTAATAGTGGGCTTACCCGGGGATGACCTGCGGGGCGTCAGCCATTCGCTCGAATTTGTGGCTGAACAAGACCTGGCGGATGACATCCAGGTATTCCCGCTGCTGGTTTTACCGGGAACCGATTTTCGTCAAAACAGCAACCGGCTGGGACTGCGTTTTGAAAAAACCCCACCGTACACGCTAATTGAAAGCACGACATTTACCGCCGAAGATCTATTGCTGGCGTTTGATCATGCGGAAGTGCGTTTTGACGTGGTTTTATATCCCATGCCGGATCTGGATGTTTCCTGGAAATCCGGCACAGCGCCTATGCCGGACCATCCAAGAGATTTGGGTGTCAGGGTCGCCGATACCTACCATATCACCAAGGTTCAGCTGTATGCCGAAAGACCGCATTCAGAGCTGACCGGCCTGGCAAAACGGCTGACACAGCCCTATCAAGTCTTTATCCATCCCGGTCTTTCAGATGAGGACTTTATCAAATCGGCACTGGCAACTCTAACGACGGCCAATCCGTTTACGCCCCTTGAAATCGTATTCCTGGAACCTGATAAGGTGCCAAACAGCGGTTCCATTCTGGCGGCCGTCAAGCTGCAACGTCCGCATTTTCTGGACCAGGATTTGCGCTACCTTTTTCCGGCGGCCGGCAACCGTGCGGTTCTGTTTACCCTGGTTTCCCGGGACGCCAGGCCGAAATTTCAGGATGATATGGAACGTCAGGTGTTCTGGTGGAAGAAAAATCGGTTCCCGGAGATGGCAGACTTTTCAGCGCTGTCCGATATGGACGGCGTTCTCATTGATGTTGATGGGACCAATGAAGGGGTTGAGGACTGGCAGGACCGGTTAGCCGGGCATTGCGAAGATTTACCGTTTATCAGCTTTACAGATGTGCATGTGCAAAGGCGCTGGTTGATGCTGACGATGCCGGATGATTATGCAGCCAAAGCCCTCAACTGGGTCTGATGCCTGTTAAATGAGGGCCATCAGCCCGGACAAAATAAGGATTGAGCCGAATATACCGAGCGTGATCAGAATTTGACGTTTGATGGAAAAGAAATGATCACACGGGGCCTGGAGTGAAAGCTTGACGGCCTCGGCAATCGATTCCAATTCCGGCCGCTGCAATCCGGTCACTTCCTGTAAAGCCGTAAGTGTGTGTTGCGTTTTTGCGTTCAACCGTCTTTTCTGGTGCAATTCATCCGCGCGCTGCAAGCCACGCCTGCGAATTTCTTTTTGAATCTTTGCTTCTAATCGACTATCCATACCCCCCCCTTTTTCAATCGGGCAGCAACCCACCTGAGCGATTTAATAGCGGGTGCCTGTTTTTGCCCTTGCCCAACAGCAATGCTAAAAATATATAGGATTGAGTTTTCAACTCTATATGACTGTACAATATAAGCGCTTGTACTCGATTAACAACCGGCTAACCGGCTAACCGGATAGCCAATTTGCGAAGCAAATTCTACAGCTCGATCGATTCCCCGGGCTTCATAACGGTTACTTTGGCAGCGGTTTCTTTCTCAACCCGTTCGGCCCAGGCGTGAGGGTTCTGCTTGATCACATCAAAGGTGTCATAATGAATTGGAACGACCTGTTTCGGTTCGATCAGTTTGACCGCGCGAAGGGCATCATCAGGGCCCATCGTAAAGTTGTCGCCGATCGGCAATATTGCCAGATCGATGCCCTCTTCACCGATCAGCTTCATGTCATAAAAGAGGCCGGTGTCGCAGGCGTGATAGATTTTTTTGCCTGCAATATACATCAGAAATCCGCAAGGATTTCCGCCGTAGGAGCCATCCGGCAGCGCCGATCCGTGCTGCGCGATGGTCAGCTTGACCCGACCCCAGGGGTAATCAAAACCACCGCCGATGTGCTGCGGATGGGTATTTTCGACCCCCTGGCCGGCCAGCCAGGTCTGAATTTCATAATTGGAGATGACGGTAGCCTTGGTGCGTTTGGCGATGTCAATGGTGTCTCCCAGATGATCGCCATGGCCATGTGACACCAGGATATAGTCGGTTTGAATCTCATCGGCCGTGCCGGAGGCCAGCGGATTGTCATTCAGAAAAGGATCAATCAGCAGCCGGCTTTGATCGGTTTCGATCAGAAAGCAGGCATGACTGAACCAGGAAATTCTTATCGTCATCTTGCCCTCCTTTTTGTCTGCCGGGGTGCTTATAAAAATTTTTCGATTTTGGCGTCGTCTCTAAGACTCTGGATGTAGGCACTGGCCTCTGTTTCCATCTTCTGCTTTTTGAGATGTTCGGAAAGCTGCTCTTTAACATCGGCATAGGCCACTTTTTGAGCGGGCTTTTTATCAACGACCCTGATCAGGTGATATCCGAATTGAGTCTCGACAATGTCACTGGTCTCGTTGGGCTTCAGGCTAAAAGCGGCATCTTCAAAGGGTTTGACCATCTGCCCGCGCCTGAAATAGCCCAGGTCGCCACCATTTGGACCACTGGGCCCTTCAGAATAAGTTTTTGCCAGCGTTGCGAAATCTTCTCCCTTTTTGGCTTTTTCCTGCACCGATTCGATTTTTTTGCGGGCCTCATCTTTATCCTTCTGGGGTGCATCGGCATCCACTTTAACCAGAATATGGCTGGCCTTGACCTGCTCGGGTTGCTGGAAAAGCTGGGGGTTGGCATCATAATACGATTTTACTTCTTCGTCGCCAATCGAAATCTTGGCCCGTACTTCTTTGTCCATCAATTGCTGGATGGCCATGCCGCGTTTTATCTGAATCTGTACGTCTGATTCGGTAAGTCCCATGTTGTTCAACAATTGTTCAAATTCACCGTCTTTGGAATACCGTTGCTTGATCTTTTGGAGTTCATCGTCAACATCCTTGGGGTCGACTTCGATGCCCTTTTTCTTGGTTTCCTGAAAAAGTAATTCGCGGTCAATCAGGCTGTTCAGCACCTGATTTTTCATCATCCCCATTTGGGCTTCAGGCACCTGCTGCCCGCGCTCGTTCGCCCGTTTTAGGTAAAAATCCATCTCACGATCAAAATCGCCTTTGCTGATGGCAACGCCGTTGACAACAGCTGCTTTGCCGGCGGATTCTTTTTTCTCTTCTGCCAGGGCCAGAGTTGACACCAGCATAAGCGTCATTGCAAGCACTAATTTAGAAATCGGCCGGTTCTGAAAAAAATTCATTTAGTGGTCTCCTTTAAATTTGGGTAAAAAAAAAGACCTCGAAGAGCCCCTTCTTTTAAATTACCGTATAAAAAAAACAAACTCTGAGATTTACAGGGTGTCTTAGTTCAACCTGTCCCTGTTTTATAACACAATGCTGTTATTATAAAGCACTGCCAGTAAATTTTCAACCATTGCACTGCTTCGCTGGCAAAAAACCAGTGATTCATCCGTTGTCCGTTGGCGTCGATTCAAAAAACAGCCGTATTTTTAAGACGATCGGATAATCAAAAATGTCATTGTATTGACCCGCCCTTGCGAGTGTGAAATAATACAACCCGAAGAGGGACAACTGCTTGTTATTTCTCAGCCTTACCCAGGAGGACACGCCATGGAAGCGCAAGACTACATTAACCTGGAAGAAGAACTCGGTGCCCATAACTACAAGCCGCTGGATGTGGTTTTACAGCGCGGCGAAGGCATCTGGGTTTGGGATGTTGCGGGCAACAAATATATGGATTGCCTGTCGGCTTATTCAGCAGTCAATCAGGGCCATTGCCATCCGAAAATTATGGGCACCATGATCGAACAGTCACAAATATTGACCCTGACTTCCCGGGCATTTCGGAACGATCAACTGGGCCTGCTGTACAAGGAGCTCTGCGAATTGACCAATTCCCATAAAGTATTGCCCATGAACAGTGGAGCTGAGGCGGTTGAAACTGTCATCAAGGCTGTTCGCAAGTGGGGCTATCAGGTCAAAGGGGTCGTTGAAAACAAGGCTGAAATCATCGTGTGTGAAAATAATTTTCATGGTCGCACCATCACCATCGTTGGTTTCAGCACGGACAAAGCGTCTCGCGAAAATTTTGGTCCCTTTACTCCCGGGTTCAAAATTATTCCGTACGGTGATAGCGATGCCCTCAAAGCAGCCATCACACCCAACACCGTCGCTTTTCTGGCTGAGCCCATTCAGGGTGAGGCCGGGGTGATCATCCCGCCCGACGGCTACCTGCGCGAGGCCAGATCCATCTGCACCCAAAACAATATCGTCATGGTTCTGGATGAAATCCAGACCGGCCTTGGGCGCACCGGCAAGTTGCTGGCTGAAGAACATGAGGGGATTGAGGCCGACCTGACCCTGATCGGCAAAGCGCTTTCCGGCGGTTTTTACCCCGTTTCAGCTGTGCTTTCCAACAAAGAGGTCATGGATGTTTTACGCCCCGGTGAGCACGGCAGCACTTTTGGTGGCAACCCGCTGGCCTGCGCCATAGCACGAACGGCGCTCAAGGTTTTAGTCGAAGAGGGTATGGTTGAAAATGCCGCCAGGATGGGAGATTATTTTTTATCGAATCTTTCCAGGATCAGTGCGCCCCATATCAAAGAAGTGCGGGGCAGGGGGCT
>JASFIG010000067.1:0-15698 GCA_050122795.1 Desulfobacterales bacterium | reverse complement strand
ACGGCCCCGCAGCGGACACAGCGAGCCGTTCCGTCGGGTGGTAACGGTCGATGTTGATGCAGCAAATCACATTCATGACAGGCGATAAGCGATTTAACGTCTTTCATTCCAGCGCAACCAGTAAAATGAGGATCTAATTACAGATGAATGGTAACCAGCGCATTCAATCGACTGAACGCAAACACCTGAATTATCTGCCATCCATATCATATAATTATGAATTTAGCGACTGCTTTGCATCAAATTCGTCGAGGCCCTACAGGATTTCTTGGAGATAAAAACACCACCTACGACTCTGGGTATGCATTACTGATCATACCGTCATCACGATGACTTTTTCCTTGACAGACAAAATACCTAATGTTATTAGCAAAATAATATTATTTATAACCTAAATAATTATATATAATTGAATGTATTATAAATTTGTAGCTGAATGTCGTTCATAATATATAAAATTTATCGGATTAAATAATCAGTCAGATACTATAAACATCCTCTGTGTAGATTTATTTCTATCTTTATCGAATATATTTCAGTGTTATTTAATCTTATTAGATAAATAAATATATTAAAACAGTTAGATATAAATAAAAAATACAAAATATTGTACTGAACCTAATTTTTTTTAAGCTTTTACAGAATGGCTAAAAACAACTCAAAAAATAATTCAAAAGCGCAAACGCGGGTTCGTATCATCAACTCTGCCAAGAAATTGTTTGCCGAGCAGGGGTATCAGAAAACCACGATTGTGGACATCTCCAGGCAGGCCGGGCTGTCTGAGGCCGCCCTGTATGAATATTTCCAGGGCAAAGAAGATTTGCTGCTGACCATCCCGGACCTGTGGGTTTCCGAATTGCTCAAGGATCTGGATGAACAATTATTCGGCATTCAGGGCGCCGTCAACAAGCTTCGCAAGTATCTGTGGTGGTATCTGCGCCGTGTTGAACAGGCTCCGCTGGATGCAAAGATCGTTTATCTGTTTCTTAAAACCAATGCTAATTTCTTAAACACTGAAGTTTATGCCAACGTCAAGAAATTTTATTCCTGCCTGATCGACATTTTTGAAGAAGGCCAAAAAAATGGAGAAATGCGGCCGGACCTCGATCCAAGAAGTGCGCGCGATATTTTCGTTGGAACCATGGACCATGTCATCACGCGCTGGTTGCTTAGGGATCGGTCCTATTCTCTGTTTGATAATCTGGACCATACCTTTGATTTGCTTGTTGCCGCTTTTAAAGCAGAAAAATCCAATACAGCTGACTATATGAACTGATAAAAAAGGAGGATGTGAAATGGCCAAAACATTATTTGAATGGGATTACTCGGATTATCCGGGGGCCAAGACATACCCCCACCTGTTCAAGCCGATTCAAATCGGCAATCTTATCATTCCCAATCGCATTAAGTATGCGGCCACCGAAGACAACCTCAACGGCCATGACGGGTTTGTCACCGATGCCGGGGTCGAATACATGCGGCAGCGTGCCATCGGTGTTGTCGGCGGGTTGTGCTTCATGCAGGGCGTCTACATGGACGAAAAACGCCAGGGCCAGGGGTATGTCGGTCAGGCTGCCTGCTGGGATGACAAGTTCATTCCGGGTCTAAAGCGCATTGCCGATGCCATCCACGAAGGCAGAGCCGTGGCCGGCTTCCAGCTCATGGATTGCGGTCGCGTGGGGGCGGTCGAAGTCGATTATTGTCACGGTCCCTCGGCGGTTCCACAGCGCCTCAGAATTTTTAAGCCCGTAGAGGAGATGAGCCATGCGGATGTCAAAACAATGATCCGGCAGCATGCGGATGCTGCCCGGCGCGGTATCGAAGCCGGCTTCGATGTCATGGAGATATCGGGCATTGTGGGGTATCTGATTTCCAATTTCATCTCCAGTTACACCAACCGGCGCACCGATGAATATGGCGGTGATATCCGTGGCCGGATGCAGGCGGTGGTTGAAATCATCCAGGGTGTCAAAGATGCCTGCGGCCCGGATATTCCGGTGGGTATTCGCCTGTGCTCGGAAGAGCTGCTGGATGATGTCCGCGGCAATACGCCGGAAGAATCCATGGAAACATACAAGATTGCCGAGGAAGCCGGTGCGGATTATATCAGCTGCACCCTGGGGTGGCAGGAATCCATTTATCCGGTTATCAGCCGCGATATTCCGATGGGCAACTGGATTCATCTGGCCAAACGCGCCAAGGAACATGTCAACATTCCCATTCAAATGGCCTACCGCCTGTTTAAGCCGGAACTGCCGAATGAGAAAATCGGTGCCGGTGAACTGGATCAGTGGGAAATTTGCCGCTCGATGATCGCCGATCCGCACATGCCCAGGAAAGTAGCCGAAGGCAAAGAAAAAGAAATCCGGCATTGTGTGGCCTGCAATCTTTGCCTGGCACGGCTTTTTCGGGATGCCCCCATGACCTGTTACATCAATCCTGTTTGCGCGCATGAATGGCAGGAAGAGTTTGCCAACCCCAAACCGGCAGAAGAGGAAAAAGAAGTCATGATCGTCGGCGCCGGACCGGCCGGTCTTGAATGTGCCTATATGGCGGCCCGCAGAGGTCATGACGTGCATGTTTATGACAAGCGGGATGTGATCGGCGGCACCCTAAATGAAGCCAAAAACGCACCTTACGGTGACGACGAGCTCTGGACCTGTGTCGAGTATCAAAAGGTCATGTGCGAGCAGGCCGGGGTTCATTTTCATCTGGGCACCGAGGTCACCGATGATCTGATTGAAGAAGAAATGCCGGATACGGTCGTTTTGGCCACCGGGCCGGTCTACTCAAAAATCGAAGCACCCGGCGGTGACAGCGATAAGATTGTCAATCTGCTGGATGTCATGAGCGCAAAAGCTGAGGTTGGTGAAACCGTGGTGGTTTACGGCAACCGTAAACCGGGCATCGGCTGTGCCCTGCATCTGGCCAAGCAGGGCAAAAAAGTAACCATCGTCGGCAAGGAAAAATCAGCCGGGTTCGATGTCAACCCCTCCTTTAAATGGCGCTATATGATCTACATGCGCCAAAATGGTATAATGGTCTATAACGACTGTGATATCGAGGAAGTCACCGATGACGGTGTTATCGTTAAAGCCTATGATGGCGTCCACTGGCCGGTCAAATGCGATACGGTGGTTCTCAGTGACAGAGGACCCAACGAGAGTATGAAAAAGACGGTTCAATCCGAGGGCATCGAGCTTTTCGTTATCGGGGACGCCCTGATTCCCAGGAACTTGTCCAGTGCGGTCCATGACGGATACCGTATCGGAATTCGATTATAACAAAGGAGGTTCACATGTCGGTTGATGCTGAAAAAGAAATAACCAAAATGCATAGAATGCTGCACAGCACCCGGAATGAAATTGGCAAGACCTACTACCGCTGGCGACAGGTGGCCGTTGAATTTGCCGGCGATGATGTCAAACCGCTGGATGTCTCCTTGAGGGCCGCAGAAGTATTCGGCAAAGACATCGGCAAAAGCTTCCTGCCGCGCATGAACTGGTTGAAGGGCGAGGAGGGGTTTTTGATGAATCTGGCCAGATCTCTGGCCGGGCTCTACAATACAGAAGGCGGTCTTGCCACGGTGGAAAAAGGCGAAAATCCCGGTGAATTACTCATCAAATGCATGCGCGATCCATGGCCCACCTGGGCAAAGGAATACGGGGCGCCGATGGAAGAAGTCGCCCTGTGCCGGGAGCGGATGTACCAGACCATCCTGGAAGATGTCAGCGCCTTTATGAATGTGCCGTTGAAGATTGAACTTCAGAAAGCCATCTCGCGCGGAGAGGGTGAAACGGTCATGAAGCTTTCCAAAGTGGATTGAAGCCATGCGGCTTCAACCACTTTGATCAATAATTAGTGTGAAACAACAGCACCTAAGATGACTGGTTAAGGAGACAAAAAAATGGCAGCTCAAATTGATATGGATAAATGCACGATGTGTGGCGGTTACACCTCAACGCTGTGCGTTGAAGTTTGTCCGGATCAAGCCATCCGGGTACAGGACGGAAGACCGGTGGTCACCGAATTTTTATGCGAAGACTGCAATGAATGCGGATGCGTCTGCCCGGATGAAGCAATCAGCATACCGCTCGAAAAAGTGACGTTTTAGCAGAACAACGCATCCGGTATTCTTTTAATGCGTTGACAAGCGAAATTCCGGTTCGGCCGGGATAGAGGAGGGGAGAATGAAAATTAACAAAATCGACCATATCTGCATTGCGGTGAAAAACCTGGATGAGGCCCGTAGGGTCTGGGAACCGCTTCTGGGTAAATCAAAGCCCGACGATGAATATATCGATGAGCCTGAAAAAATCAAGGTTGCCCGCTACTGGTTGGGTGAAGTGGGTTTCGAGTTGATGGAATCGACCACTCCGGATGGGGATGTCGCCAAATTCATCGAAAAAAAAGGTGAAGGCGTCATGCTGATCAGCTTCAATGTCGACAACACCCGCGACGCCATGGCCGAATTGAAAGACAAAGATTATCCTTTTATCGGTGGCGCCCGGCCTTTCCGGGACTGCGAGTTTGCTTTTATTCATCCCAAGAAGATGAATGGGGTTTTGCTGGAGTTGATTGACTATAAGTGGAAAGAGTTTCAAGATCGCTAAGTACATTCCACTATTGTTTCGAGGCTGGAAGCCTCTCCCACAAGAATATTTCATCGCACAAGCCCCCGTGGGAGCGGCTTCCAGCCGCGATGAAAGGATATAGACATGACGATCTCGAAGAAAATTGAAAATATTATTGCCGGGGCTTCCTTCATCCGCAAGATGTTTGAAGAAGGTGCCCAACTCAAGGCGCAATACGGGGCCGAAAACGTATATGACTTCAGTTTGGGCAATCCCAATTTGCCGCCGCCTGAAAAATTCAGTGAATTACTCAGAGATACGGTCGACTCTTGCGGGCTGGGTGATCATTGCTATATGCCCAATACGGGCTATCCGATGGTTTGCGGCTCTGTCGCCGACTATCTGGCTGAAGAGCAACAGGCTCCGGTGACCGACAAGGAGATATTGATGACCTGCGGCGCGTCGGGGGCGCTCAATGTGGCGCTGAAGACGATCCTCGACCCCGGTGACGAGGTCCTCACGCCGGCGCCCTGTTTTGTCGAATATAAATTTTATGCCGACAATCACGGTGGGGTCCTAAAAACGGTGCAGTCCAAACCGGATTTTCAGCTCGATCTGGATGCGATGGCCGGCGCCATTGGCGCCAAAACAAAAGCCGTGTTGATCAACTCGCCCAACAACCCCACCGGGCAGGTGTACCCGGAAGAGGATCTGTTAGCACTGGGCGCCTTGCTGGAAAAGAAAAGCAAAGATTACAATCGCACGATCTACCTGGTTTCGGATGAGCCCTATCGCAAAATCGTTTACGACGGCGTTAAGGTCCCGAGCATTTTTACCAGTTATACGGACAGCATCATCGGCACTTCCTATTCCAAAGATATTTCCATCCCCGGTGAGCGGATCGGCTTTATTGCGGTTAATCCCGCAGCCACTTACAAAAACGAGCTGATTGGCGGCATGACGGTTGCCAATCGAATTCTGGGCTTTGTCAATGCGCCGGCGTTGATGCAACGCGTGGTGGCCTGCATGCAGGGCATGAGCGTGGAGATCTCCGAATATGCCCGTAAAAGGGAAATTCTGTGTGATGGCCTGGCAGCGTTTGGATACGAGTTTATCAAACCAGCGGGGACCTTTTACCTCTTCCCGCGCTCGCCGATTCCGGATGATGTTGAATTTAGCAATGCACTCAAAGAAGAACGCGTACTGGTCGTGCCGGGCAGCGGCTTTGACGGCCCCGGTCATTTCCGCATTGCGTTTTGCGTGGATGATGAGGTCATTAAAAATTCGATGCCGGGCTTTCAGAAAGCTTTAGAAAGATATAAATAGCTAGCTAATCATCAAAGGTAATTGAGATTTTAGGCATCTAATTTCAATTAAAAAATCCAAAATATGAAATCCGAAAATCGAAACAAATTCTAAATACCAATGTTTGAATGCTTTAAACCTTATGATGATTTCCGAAACTACCGTATCGTTTAGAATTTGTATCTTTTGATATTTGGATTTGTTTAGTATTTCGAAATTCGAGTTTCGAGTTTAATTGCTGGATTTGCCAAAGACATTTGAGACGCTCAGAACTTCATTTAAAGGGACAATCATCAGAGCTGGAAATTAATATGCCCAAGACCCTGAGAGATTATGAAATTTATCTGGTTTATGTGGATCCGGACAAATGTGATTCCTGTGAAGAATGTCTAAAGATGTGTCCGACGGATGTATTTGAAATGCCGCACAAGGCGATTCCGGTCAGGCCGCAAAACTGCCTGGGATGTCTGACCTGTACAGCGGTGTGTAAGTCCAAAGCGATCATTATCACGGAAATTTAGGTGCGGATTTACTATCTACAACAAATTCTATGAAACATTGCTTCTACCCTCAATTTGGAATGATGGAATACTGGAATTGTGGAATAATGGGGTTAGGAATTGAGATAGAGTTTTTTTTGCTTTCCAGATGTTCTTCCCAACATTCCATTTTTCCATTATTCCAGTATTCCAACCGTAGATTCCATTTAGGTATGAGAAACACGCTGTAAAGTTGGTTTAAAACAACCACAACCACTTGAGGGAAATGATGAGCGATTCGATTCTGGTGATCGGTGGCGGCATTGCCGGTATTAATTGCGCCATGAACGCTGCCAAATATGGAGCCCGCGTCTATCTCATTGATGATACCCCCAGTATCGGCGGTATGATGGCCCGGCTGGACAAGACCTTTCCCACCAATGATTGTTCCATCTGCATTGAAGCGCCCCAGATGTATGAAGTCGACAATCACGAAAATATAGAGATTTTAACCAACACCGAGGTGCGTAAGGTCAAAAAGGCCAACGGCAGGTTCAAGGTCAAATTGATGCAAAAGGCCAAATACGTGGACGAGGAAAAGTGTACCGGTTGCGGGGCTTGTGTTGAAGTTTGCCCGGTAAGCGTGCCGGATCCGCTGGACGGTAAAGTCGGCGGCATGCGCAAACTGGTATCCATGGCGTTTCCGCAGGCAGTTCCCAATGTGGTAACGGTGGACCCCAGCTGCCGCTTCGGTGATATGCGCAAGGGCGGGGCCTGTATCGGTGATTGTGCCGTCGATTGCAGCCAGTGCCGTGAGTGCCCGATTGCCTTATGCGTAAAAGCCTGTGAGAAAGAGGGCAAGAAAGCCATCACCCTCTGGCAGTCGAATAAAAAGCTGGATCTGGAAGTCAACAGTATCGTCGTGGCGACCGGCATCAAAAATGCGCCGCCGGCCGGTGATCTGCTGGGCTACGACACATTTGAAAACGTCATTACCAATACCGAATTTGAAAGACTGATGAATGCCGGTGGACCAACATCCGGTGAAATTATCCGGCCCTCGGACAAAAAGCACGCTAAAAAAATCGCCTGGATTCAATGCGCAGGGCGTGGGCTGGCCGAGGGCAAGGGCACGCCGTATTGTTCTAAAATATGCTGCATGGTGTCTGCCAAACAGACGATTATCACCAAAGAGCATGATGCGTCCGTGGAAGCCACCATTTTCTACAATGATCTTAAAGCCTACGGCAAAGGGTTTTGGGAGTTTTACCGCAAAGCCAAAGAAAACGATGTGCGCTATGTCAGGGGCCGTCCCTATGACGTATTTGAAGACCCCCGGACTAAAAATTTAACGCTGCGCTATGAAGACCTGGATACGGGTGATCTACAAACGCACGAGGTTGAATTGCTGGTGCTGGCCACCGGGATCATGGCCAACGATCGCAATAAAAGGCTGGCAAAGGCCTTGAAACTCAAACTGGACGATCTGGGTTATTTTAAGGAAAAGGATCCGCTGTTGGCGCCCCTGGAAACCGAGGTGGACGGGATCTATTTGTGCGGCGGTGCCACCGGGCCGATCGACATTGCCGAGTCGGTGGCGCAGGCGACGGCAGCGGCTATGCGCGCTGTCTCAAAATGAATACTATCCGGATTGAATATTGTAGATTGAATATTGAATATTAGTGGAAGTCGCTATGCTCCGTCTTTTCTTAATTTAAAATTGAACCGCCGCAGGCGAACCTTAAATATTCAATATACAATATACAATATTCAATTTTTGTGGATTAGGAAAAAATAATGTCTGACGATGATGTAAGAATCGGCGTGTTCGTCTGTGACTGCGGCACCAATATTGCCGGTGTGGTGGATGTGCCGGCGGTGGTGGAGTTTTCCCGGGGGCTGGAGCATGTGGTTCTGGCAGATGAAGGGCGCTGGTCCTGCTCGGTGGACTATCTATCCAAGATGCAGGACCTCATTCGGGAAAATGAGATCAACCGCGTCGTTGTTGCCAGCTGTACGCCCCGAACCCACGAGCCTCTTTTCAAAAGAACGACCAAAGAAGCCGGTGTGAACCCCTATCTGCTGGAATTTGTCAGCATCCGCGAGCAGGTCTCCTGGGTGCATATGAAAGAGCCTGAAATCGCCACCGAAAAAGCCAAAGATCTGGTCAAAATGGGCGTTGCCAAAGCAGCGCTGCTGGAAGAAGGCCAGGAAATCCGATTGCCGGTCAAAACCGATTGTTTGATTATCGGCGGCGGAATGGCCGGCATGAATGCGGCTCTTAGCGTGGCCGATCAGGGCTTCAACGCCTATATCGTCGAAAAGGAGCCCGAGCTGGGCGGCATATTGAATCAAGTCTGTTTTATTTCCCATGATAACCATAAATCACCGGCAGCCAGGGTGGTAAAGGCCAGGGCGGATCAGGTCAGGGCGCATCCCCGGATTAACATTTTTACCGATACACAGGTGGATAAAGTTGACGGCTACATCGGCAATTATACGGTTACGCTCAAATCCAATGGAGATGAATCCGAGCAAAATCTGGATATTTCAACGATTATTGTTGCCACCGGCATGCAGGAAATCGAACCGGACGGTCAGTTTGAGTACGGCAGTGATCCCCGCGTCATCACCCAGCTGCAACTGGATACGAAAATAAAAAACAGGGAATTGGGAGATGTGAAAAATGTGGTCATGGTCAGCTGTGTGAATTCCAAAAATGAAACCCGGGGATGCTGCAATATTGGCTGCCATACGTCTGTGAAAAACGCCATTGCCATCAAGCAACTCTGCCCGGATGCCGGCGTGCATATTCTTTACCGGGACATGAGCCTGATCAAAGAAGAGGGCACGGCCCAGCAACTGGCCAAGCGGTTGGGCGTCAAATTTTTAAGATTCCCCGATGACCGCTATCCGGAGGTTCGCAAAGAAAACAGTGACCTCAAAGTTAAGATATACGATTTGCTGGTCGGTAAGGAATTCGACCTACCCTCAGACCTGGTTGTCCTAACGACAGCTTTCAAAGGCAACAATTCCGTGGAACAGGTCAAAGGACTGCTCAAGGTATCCACCAACCCGGATGGATTTTTCCAGGAATCGCATGTCAAACTCGGACCCCTGGAATTTGCCACCGATGGTATTTCTCTGGCCGGGTGTGCCAAGGCACCGATGACCTTCAGGGAAAGCAGCGAAGGGGGTATCGGCGCTGCCATGAAGGCCTCGATCCCCATGCAAAAGGGCTATATCGAAACCGAAGGCATCGTTGCCGATATTGATTTGACCGATTGCAGCCAGTGCGGTCTTTGTTCGAAGCGATGCCCGTATAGCGCCATCAAAGTGGATGCCGAGGAAAATCCGGACGTCATCAAAGCCCTTTGTAAAGGATGCGGGCTTTGTGCGGCTGACTGCCCGAACGAATGTATCAGCATCGTGCATTACTCGGACGACCAGGTTTTCGCCCAGGTCGAAGCAGCACTCGAAGATGCGCCGCAGGAAAAAATTATCGCCTTTGTCTGCCACTGGTGCGCTCTGGGTGGTGTGGACATGGCCGGCGTCAGCCGATTGCAGTACCCTTCAAATGCGCGTTTGATACGGGTGATGTGCTCGGCGCGGGTTTCGATGAAGATGATGCAACGACCTTTTGAGCTGGGGGCTGCCGGCGTGCTGGTGGCCGGCTGTGAATTTCCGACCTGCCATTATATCGAGGGCAATTATGCCGCTGAAAAGCGGCTAAAGAGAGCCCAGAAGAAGCTGGCCAAGGCCGGCTTTGATCCGCAAAAGCTGTGGAATGTCTGGTGCTCGGCTGCGGATGGGCCCAAGTTTGCGAATACGATGCGTCATATGGTCAAAGATCTTAAATTAGAATAACCTGTCAGGTTGCCCATAATCTGGAAAGAAATCCGAAATCCGAAATCCGAAACTCGAAACAAATTCAAATTTTCTAAATAATAAATTCCAAGCCAAAAAATAAAACATGATGGTTATGATTTAAAAGGCGGAAAAAACCGGAACATTTATTGTTAAGAACATTTGATCATTTGGATTTTGAATTTGTTTCGTATTTCGGTATTCGATATTCGAATTTATGATTGACGAGGTTGTTGAAAAATCATGACCGATACTAAAAAATTTGCAGAGCGTTTCAATGATATAGAGATGTTCCGCTACTGCGAGCAATGCGGGCGCTGCAGCTCGGCCTGTCCGATCACGGGGGTCAACGGGTTTAACATCAGACGTCTGGTGCGGCATGTCGAGCTGGACCTGATTGATGAGATTGCCGCATCGAGCATGCCATGGGTTTGTGCGGTGTGCGGGCGATGCGAGGATGCCTGCCCCAACGGAATTAAAATCCTGGAGATCACGCGCACCTTAAGGGCCATCGGTCCGGAAAATCGGATCCCGGTAAAGCCGCAATGCACGGAAGCCTGTCCGGCCGGCATTGACGTGCCCGGCTATATGCGGTTTGTGGCTGAGGGCAAGCCCGACGAAGCCTGCAAGCTGATCATCGAAAAAGCCCCGTTTCCCGGCATTTTAGGCCGGGTATGTACCCATCCCTGCGAGACGGCCTGTAAACGCGGGGAGGTTGGTGACGCCATATCGATTTGCGCTGCCAAACGCTATGCAGCCGACAAGGCCGGTGACCTGACGGAATGGATGTCGGCAGCAGGTCCGGATTCCGGTAAAAAGGTTGCCGTTATCGGGGCCGGGCCCGCCGGCCTGACAGCCGCTTTTTACCTGAGAAAAAAGGGGCATCAGGTGACCCTATTTGAGGCCCGGGAAAAGCCCGGCGGCATGCTGCGCTACGGGATTCCGACCTATCGTTTACCTGAGGATGTGCTTGATAAGGAAATCGATTATGTTTTGAGCGCCGGAATCGAGCTGCGGACCGGTCAAAAACTGGGCGTGGATTATGAAATCGAACAACTCAAGCAAGAGGGTTTTAGCGCGGTCTTTGTCGCTGTTGGGGCCCAGCTCAGTCGTAAAATCGAGCTCGAAGGCTCTGAGCTGGATGATGTTTACTGGGGCGTTGAATTTTTAGCTGCCGTCGCAGAAGGCAAAGAGATGCCTGTCAAAGATCGGGTGGTCGTCATCGGCGGCGGCAATGTGGCCGTCGATGTAGCCTTGACGGTCTTGCGTCTCGGGGCCAAGGAGGTCATGCTGGCCTGTCTGGAAAGCCGGGAGGAAATGCCGGCCAATCCATGGGAAATCGAACAGGCCCGGCAAGAAGGCATCGAAATGCTGTATTCTTGGGGGCCCGAAAAAATAAATGCAAATGACGGCAAAGTTAGCGGCATCGAACTGGTGCGCTGTACGTCTGTTTTTGATGATAAGGGCAACTTCTGTCCTTTTTTTGACGACACCCGCAAAAGCGTCGAAGCCGATCAGGTCATACTGGCCATCGGCCAGGCCAGCGAGACGGCCTTTTGCCGGGATTTTTGTTTCTTGGACGATCAGCGGTCCCTGCCGGTCAACAATGGACTGATTGCAATCGACCCTACCACTCAGGAAACCGAAATGCAGGGCGTATTTGCCGGCGGTGATGCCGCCAACGGCCCGGCGACGGTCATTGAAGCCATCGCGGCCGGACGTCGGGCGGCAATTTCAATCGATATTTATCTAAGCGGGGATGGCATAATTGAATTGGGAATTGGGAATGCGGCCCGCGGCGAGCCGTTCGGCCGGGTCGAATGTGGAAATGGTCAACCCGATTATGACGGAAAGCGAGAAGTCGGATTTGTGGAGCTAAAACGGGTTGAAGTGCCATCCCTGCCCCTTAACCAGAGACACGACGGATTTTCCGAGGTTGAGCTCTGCTACAGCGACGAGCAGGCAAAGACCGAGATGCATCGCTGCCTGCAGTGTGACCTGGAAATTTGTCTGGCCAAAAACAAGCGGATCGAAGAGCTCGGCAGCTAAATGTTCATATTTTTTGATATTTTCCCGGCCCCTTGATCGCTTCAGATAATGCGTTAGGTTTAATAATGGTATATGAATATTACTCGTAACCGAGGGAAAAATATATGGATAAAGATAAATTGCTGGGAAAAAAGCGCATCCTGATTGTCGATGATGAGCCCGATGTTCTGGATACCCTCGAAGATTTGCTGCCGATGTGTATCACGACAAGAGCCGCGACTTTTGAAGAAGCCAAAGCGTTATTGGAAGATCAGTACTTCGATATGGCGATTCTGGATATCATGGGTGTCGAAGGATACGAATTATTAAAAATCTGCAATGAAAAACGCGTCATCGGTGTCATGCTGACGGCCTATGCCGTGACGCCGGAAAATATCAAGAAGTCATACGAAGATGGGGCGGCCTCCTTTGTTCCCAAAGAAGAAATGCACAACATTACCACCTTTTTAACGGATATTTACGAAGCCAAGGAAAAGGGCAAGAGTTTCTGGTGGCGCTGGTACGACCGCCTGGCAGATTATTGCGAGCGCAAATTCGGGCCGGACTGGCAAAAAGATCACGGTTTCAAGGTGAGGTAATGTCACTGGAAAAGATGAATTTCAAAATGAAAACAGGTGCAGCAAAACAATTTCTTGTTTACCATTCTTGGAGCTAAATTTTTTCAATTAATCTGCCTGCCCGAATGCGTCCTGCGATATGCTTACCGCCATGAACTGGTAGAAATTCATTCTCACCAGAATTTGAAAAGCAGACTGTTTTTAAACAAAGATTTGTAAGTTCAATCAAACAGCGCTCTGTTTATGAGGGCAATTTGACTGCATAGCCGCTATCTAAACTTTCAATGTTTTTGGGATTACATATGCTAAATCAAATCATTGAAAGATGGTTTATTACTCCTGAGCTCAGCTGCGTGCCGTCAGGCTGGCGCCCAGATTGCGTACGCAGGGCGCGTGACTGATAGGCACGTGCCTGCTGCAGCGATTTGTTATGCCGGTTTATGGTTCCTCACAGAGTTCTATTTGCGGCTCAACATCTAAAAGATATTTCAATTCTTCATCTAATTTTTTCAAGAGTCGATTGGTGTCAAGTTTTCCAGTCAGCTTTCTGAACCAAGATTTAATATAAAAAAAAGGAACTTCGATAACTGGAAATACATGCCAAACAACATCTTTGCCTTCAGGAGGTGCATCTGGATCATAGGTTTTATGAAAATCATCGCTTAATATGGCCCCGCAACCTATCCACAGTAAATAATCTTTACGAGAGCACATGACACACCAACCCCAATCTTCTGGAATTAGCGCTTCTACATCGTATCCTAAGTCTCTAAATTTTATACATAACCAATTCCCAAGTTCTTTCCCATAACACCCAGGATTTGTGTCCTCATCTTCACCTTTCGTGATCTGAAACAAATCAGACTTGAACCAATAACCTTGTTCCATACTAACCTCTCAAGGCATAACGCCAGAGCTTAGCTGCGTGGCGCATCTTGCTTGCCCGAACGCTTCTCTTGTGATTCCCTCATCCTTTACCACTTCCCTCAGGGGCCGATTAGCAAGCGTGCCATGTCAGCTACAGCGCCTTGTTAGCCGGTTTTCTTTTGCAGTTTTTTTTCATTTCCTCTTCGTACTTTTCAATATGTTGGTCTACATAGTATTTTTCCCTGGCACTTAGCTTTTCGGGCTTTAATACATTTGGGAATGGATTGAATATCATTAGCAAGCAACTAGCACAGTGATATCTTGTCAAGTAATCCTCATCAGATTTCAGTATGTTGATAAGAAGTGGCCCAACATTTTCAATTTTTGCTCTGCTCCCTAATGAATACCAGATCTGATAGTAATTTCCGTAATCATGGTTTTCGACTAAAGATATTAGCTTCTTAATCGATGAAGAGTCGTATTTTTGTTTTTCTGCAGAGCTTGCTTTTTCCCAGCGCTCTTGAAATTCTGCGTATGTCATCTTTTCATCCGGCTAACATTAGTAATTAGGTGGAAATCTCGATTTGCGCGAAAAATGACTCATGAAGGCTATACAATGCAGATTAATTTAAAAAATCAAAATTCAAGTTGTTCATAAAATGATATCATAAGTGCTCGACAGGACAATTAATCAGTAATCCATTAATAAGCCTGAGCAAATTGGACTATTATGTTGCCAATTCTTTGTGTATTGAGATAAGCCACAAAAACACGAAACACAGCATGACACCGGCCACTGCCAGGAAGACTGCTAAGGTCTTTAAAACGCGCCCACGCATCATAGCTGCTTGTCCCTCAAGAATGGGTGTATCTCGAATAACTCTTTGACCAGGTAATGGAAATCGTTGATAATTTAAAGCTCTACATCCGAGGGACCATAGATAAACCGAGCAAGCAAACAATGGTATCGCCCCGAAGGCAGCCGCCAGTATGAGTAAGATCCGAAGCCGATACACCGACTTTCCATGATCGAACAGCAGCCACTCATACAGTTGAACGCAGAAACTTTCAAAGACTACTATAAGCAGAGATCCCGCTATTGCACTGATTATAAAAATAATAATAGCTTTTCGCCGGGCAGCAGAGTCAGCTTTCTGAATTTTGGTCATTTAAAATTTAATTTTCGTATGTAGGCGATTAGTAGAAAGAGAGCACTCACAGCCAAAATACCATTAAGGTATCTATTGAAGCTTTCTTCCTTGCCATTTACAAGCTCACGAATGTCGTCATAGGAAAATATAACTTTTTCTCTGTGAATTAACTCCCAGATATAGTATCTTTTCCCGGTAATGAGCTCGTTTTTATTTAGCTTGTTCCTCTCAGCAAGAACATGGACTTGATCATGTAATCGGATAAGTTCCATGCCTGGCCAAACTACGCCATAGTAGGAGGAATATACATGCGTTCCATTATGTGATTTAATTTGAAACGATGTTGACTTACCGTTTCCTCCGAGACGCATCTTTTTCACAATGCCATCAACAACAATCAATTCTTCCTTTGAGGGATGTTGCGAACCATAGAAGTAAACACCTTTTGCTGCAATGGCAAATATAAAAAGATATCCTGCTACTGATAACAGTGTCAGCTTTTTAAAGTGATTTTCGAAGAACTTCATTAAATTATATTGGAGAGATGCATCCGATCCGATTTGTACAATTAAGTATTTTGGGGATCTTTCTTTTTTTGGAAGGGTAGAACAAACCAAAAAGTCCAAATAAATGTTATGGCTGAATGCATCTTTTCTCAATTTTTAGCCACTTGCCGCCAGCATCAAGACAAGAATCAATTTTGATAAATTCGGAATAATTTAAAACATAGTAGATACCGATCGTGATCATTAAGAATGCAATAATAAAATATATAAATTTCCTCATTTTTATAATAAATTTATTTTGGACAACCTACTATCTCGCATGAAGGGTATCGACAAGAGCAGA